>JAZLDV010000040.1:0-24272 GCA_045614925.1 Coprobacillaceae bacterium
ACTTTTTTAATTGACCATGTTGGTTCAAAAAGATCATGTAATGGAGCATCGCCTGTTAATCTTTCAATAACAACATGACTTGGAATATATGATAATTGTTCGCAGACTAATTTAATATATTCTTCTCTTGAAAGAAGAGGGAAAGGATTGTTTTGATACATAGAATATAATTTTGTGTGTTTTAAAATAAATAGATTATGTATTTTTAATCCTTGTATATCCAGCTGACCCACTGATTTAGCAGTTTCTAGCATCATATCGTATGTTTCAAAAGGTAAACCATTAATAATATGAACACATATATCAATATTGTGCTTTCTTAATTTATTAACACCTTCTACAAATGTTGCATAGTCATGACCTCTATTGATTAAAGTACCAGTAGTATCATGAATTGTCTGTAAGCCTAATTCAACATATAGATCAGTTTTTAAAGATAATTCATGTAAATAGTTTACAACTTCATCACTTAAACAATCAGGTCTTGTTGCAATAGCGATTCCAACAACATTATCTTTTTGTAAAAAAGGTTCAAAGCATTGTTTTAATTTAGATATAGGGCCATAAGTATTGCTGTTTGCCTGAAAATAAGGGATATAGGCACAATCAGGCCATTTGTTAGACATTATCTTTGATACAGATATAAATTGATCTTCTAAAGATTGTCTTACATCACCTGCATAATCACCAGAACCGCTATCTGAGCAAAAAATACATCCTCCAACACCACTTGTTCCATCTCTATTAGGACAAGTGAACCCTGCATTTAAAGAAACTTTTGCTACTTTTTTATGATATTTATTTTTTAAATAATAGTTATATGTATGATAACGTTTGTTATCTAAAGTATAAGGAAATTTATTCATAACATCACCATTAATGATTATAACATAAGGAGAATTAAAATGTTAGAATTAAAAAATATTACAAAGAAATATAATGACAAAATAATATTGGATGATATATCTATTCGATTTCCATCAAATTCATTAATAGGAATAAAAGGTAAAAGTGGGAGTGGTAAAAGTACACTGCTATATATCTTAGGAATGCTTGATTCAGATTATGAAGGGCAATTATTATTTAATGGTGAAAATATTGATGATAATCTGAAATATATTAGAGAACATGTTTCTTATATCATGCAATGCAATGATTATATCTCTTCACTAAATGTTGAAGAGAATATAAAATTAGCGCAAATTATATCAGACAAGTCAATAACATTAGATGAATCATTATTAAAAGATTTAAATATACATCATTTATTACATAAGTATCCTAGTGAGTTAAGTGGTGGAGAATTAAAAAGGATGTGTATTGCTAAAGCTGTTTTCAAACAGTCTTCTATAGTCTTGTGTGATGAACCTACAGGTGCTCTTAGTTATGAACAGTCTGTTGATGTGATGGAAATTCTTAAAGAAATATCTAAAGATAGACTTGTTATTATCGTATCTCATAATGAACAATTATTAGAAAACTATTGTGATTTAGTGCTAGAACTAAAAGAATGTAAGTTATTAGGAAATATTTCGTTTGATAATCATAAGCGTGACTATATTTGTGATTATAAGAAAACTAATTTATGGTTTTATCCAATCAGACAGATTTTAAATCATAAATATAAATATATATTTTTATTTATATTTCAATGGATTATTGCAGCCTGCTTTATATTAATGCTTTCATTTATGTGCGGTGCAAAAGACATGTTAGAAGATTATTATAATCATCATCCAAAACTTGAGCTTATTTATTGTGAAAATAAGGATAACAGTATATTTGAGTCTTTAGATTGTTTTAAAAATTATAAGTATTATGACTATAATTATAATCTTGATTATTTACAGATGAAAGATTATAAAGCAGATCAGTTTTCTTTTCTTCCACACAATACAAGTCATATTCAATTAAAAGAGGGAAGATTCCCTAAGCAAAATGAAGTTCTAATAAGTGAAACATTAGATAAAGTTTTAAATAACAAAAAAGAACTTCAAGTTATTTATAATGATAAAATTCTTACTTATAAAGTAAGTGGTGTTATAAAAGGGAAAATCAATAATAAAAATGAAATCTATTTTTCTTTATTAGAAAAGAAAAGTTTTGAAGAACTGATTGATTCTTATAGTGTTGTGATAGAAGTTGAAAGTGATTATATAGAAGAAACAATGAAATCACTTAAAACATCATATGAAGTTTCAAATGAGCCATTGTTAGAAAAAGATAGTTATAAAACTTTGATTCAAAGTGCGGAAATTGTCGCCTATGTGTTTATGAGTATGAATATATTAATTTCTTTATTGTTAATTAAAATAGTCTTTAATATTGTTTTTTATGAAAGAAGACAAGAATGTGCTTATCTTTATAGTTTAGGTATGGATGTAAAAATAATGAAAAGATTATTCATAAATGAAGTTGTTATAATAGGTGGTCTGATCATTATAGGAGCAGTAGGTTTATCTTTATATACCATGACTTTTATCAATGAGACAGGTAAAATTTATGAAATGTTTTCAATTATTTTAAAGCTTGAAAAAATATTTTTAAGCCCATATGACATATTTATTATACTTGGCTTTTTATATATTTTTGTAGCTTTAAGTGCCAGTTTAAAACCGATTCATCGCGTAATTCATGGTGATTTTATACAAACATTAAGGGGTGAGTAAAATGCTAAGATGTGAAAATATATCAAAAAGATATGATAATCAAAAAGTGTTAAAAGATATAAGTATGAGCTTTCCTAAGTGTGGTATTGTGAGTATTGTTGGTCCTAGTGGAAGTGGTAAAAGTACTTTACTGAATATATTAGGAGGAATAATGAAAGATTATGGAGGTACAGTCTATTATAATGACAAAGATATTAGACGTATTTTTTATAGGAAAGATGTTTCTTTTATATTTCAAAATATTCAACTTATTATGTGGTTAAATGTTCTTTCTAATATATCTTTATCTAGGTATTTTTATAAAGGTAAATTTGATAAAAAGTCTTTTAAAGATGAATACAACGTGAATAAGATATCCAATCTTTCGTTGGGTCAAAGACAAAAAGTATCATTTGAACGTATATCTTTTACATCATCGAAAATACTACTTTGTGATGAGCCAACTGGATCATTGGATGAAACGAATGCGGTTTTATTAATGAAAAAACTCAAGAAATTGTCGGATTCTAGATTAATAATTCTGGTATCTCATGATAGGGCACTTGTTGAACAATATAGTGATGAAATTTATATAGTAGAAGATGGAGAAATTAGGGAACATAGAATATTAAGAAAGCAGGATTATATTGAAAATAATAACAAAGACATATATCCATATTCATTTTCTTTGCTTAGATTATCATTTTTTAATATGTTATCTCATAAAAGTCATGTAAGTTCTTTAATTTTAGGTCTTTTTATCACATTATTATGTATAATGCTGACATTTACATTAACTCAAGGATTAGAAAAACAGATTTATGATTATATTTATTCAATTGTTCCTTCTAGTGCTATTAGTTTTAAAATGAAAGATGCAAGTTCTATAAATGAAACTCTTGTTGAAGAAATAAAGTCTATTGAAGGGGTTGAGAGATGCCATTTGTTTTTAGATAATTATGAGTTATTGGGTGCGGGTTTTAAGAAGGAAAAATATAAAGAATCACAAACTATTTTTATAGCGGATGATTCGTTGAATTATTCACATCTTAATTTAATAGAAGGAAGATATCCAATTAATAATAATGAAGTGTTGCTTTCTTCTAAAATAGCAGGTGAACTCACAAAAAACAATGAAGCGCTGATGAATAAAGCTTTTTATGTATGGTATAAGCATGAATCTAAAGTGATTCCTATAAAATATAAAATTGTAGGTATATGTGATGATCAGACTCTAACAAATTGTTTATATCAAAATGAAAATGCATATATTGATCTTTTAAAAGAACAATATGATTATAATGACTATAATTCTAGTATGGGTATTATATATATTGATGCTTTGAATGATAGAGATACAGTATTTAATCAGTTAAGTGCAAAATTTAAGCAATGTGATTTTTTAAAAGTAGGAGAATCTACTTATGAAAAAATTAAAGAAGTGATTAATCGTATTGAAATTGTTCTTTCATGTTTTACATTTCTTTCTATTTTCTCATCATTATTACTTATAGGTGAAGTAATGTATCTTAATGTTGTTAAAGGGAAGAAGGATTTTATGATTATGAAATGTTTTGGGGCGAAAAACAGACATTTGATATGTCTGTTGTTGCTTGAGATTGTATCTATTTTTTCTGTTTCTTCAATATTGTGTGTTATATCTTACAGTTCTTTTATTTCTTTATTTAATATGATTATGAATAGTTTGTTTTTAAATGAAGGTATACGACTTATACCTAATTTTCATATTATTTTTAACACTATGGTATTAGGATTTTCTTTATGTATGATTGCATTAATTCCTGCGATATACTATTTAAATGAAAATATGACCTGTAATGCATTAAAAGAGTAAAAAAGAAGGTTGAATTCTTTGGTTGATATGATATAATTATTTAGGTAAAAGTCGTTGAAGAGGAGCAGTAGTTGTGATCTTTCTTTTAGAGACCTTGTGGGTGGTGAAAACAAGGAGAACGTAGCAATGAACTAGCCTTGGAGATATAGAGGTGAAATTAAGTAGTTTCTATCGTATCACTGCGTTAAAGTGTTGAGTGCATGCATAAGCATGAACTAAGGTGGTAACGCGATTATGTCGTCCTTAGATAGGGATGACTTTTTTTATTTATAAGGAGGAAAAGAAAATGGTTTTTGATCACAAACATATTGAACAAAAGTGGCAGAAATATTGGGATGAAAATAAAACATTCTATACTGACGTATGGGATTTTTCTAAACCAAAATATTATGCGTTGGATATGTTCCCATATCCATCAGGACAAGGGTTGCATGTAGGACATCCAGAAGGTTATACTGCAACAGATATTATTTCAAGAATGAAAAGAATGCAAGGATTTAATGTATTACATCCTATGGGATTCGATTCTTTTGGATTACCTGCAGAACAATACGCAATTAATACAGGAAATCATCCAGAAGGATTTACATTAGATAATATTGATACATTCACTAGACAATTAAAAATGTTAGGATTCTCATTTGATTGGGATAAAGCTATTTCTACATGTGATCCATCTTTCTATAAATGGACACAATGGATTTTCAAACAATTATTTAATGATGGATTAGCTAGAAATGTTGACATTCCAGTTAACTGGTGTGAAGAATTAGGAACAGTTTTAGCTAACGATGAAATCATTGATGGAAAAAGTGAACGTGGTGGATTCCCAGTTGTTAGAAAAAATATGAAACAATGGGTTATCGATATTCCTACATATGCTGAAAAATTATTAGCAGGGTTAGAAGATATTGATTGGCCAGAATCTACAAAAGAAATTCAAAGAAACTGGATTGGTAAATCAGTAGGAGCACATGTTCATTTTAAAGTTTCAGGATATGAAGACTATTTCACAGTATTTACAACTCGTTGTGATACATTATTTGGTGCAACATACTGTGTATTAGCTCCAGAACATGAATTAGTTGCTAAAATTACTACAGAAGACAAAAAAGCAGAAATTGAACAATATATTCAAGTATGTTCAACAAAATCAGAATTAGAACGTACTGAATTAAATAAAGATAAAACAGGTGTATTCACTGGTGCTTATGCAATCAATCCTGTAAATGGTAAAGAAATTCCTATCTGGATTTCAGATTATGTATTAGCTGGATATGGTACAGGAGCTATTATGGCAGTTCCTGCTCATGATGATAGAGATTACGAATTTGCTAAAAAATTTGGTATTGAAATTATTCCAGTATTAGAAGGTGGAGATGTAAGTGTAGAAGCATGGACACAAGACGGATTACATATTAATTCTGATTTCTTAAATGGATTAAATAAAGAAGATGCAATTTCTTCTATGTTAAAATGGTTAGAAGAACATGAATGTGGAATGCAAAAAGTAAATTATCGTTTAAGAGAATGGATTTTTGCACGTCAAAGATATTGGGGAGAACCAATCCCAGTTGTTAATTTTGAAGATGGAACATCAGTTGCATTATCAGATGATCAATTACCATTAATCTTACCACCATTACAAGATTATTCACCATCTAAATCTGGTGCTTCTCCATTAGATAAAGCAACAGATTGGTTAAAAGTTGAAATTGATGGAAAAGTAGGAAAACGTGAAACAAGTACAATGCCAGGAAGTGCAGGAAGTAGCTGGTATTTCATGAGATATATTGATCCTAAAAACGAAAATGAATTATGTAATCAGGAATTATTAAATCACTGGTTACCAGTTGATTTATATGTTGGTGGACCAGAACATGCTGTAGGGCACTTATTATATTCTCGTATGTGGAATAGATATTTATATGATAAAGGATATTTAGCTCATCCAGAACCATTTAAAAAATTGTATCATCAAGGTATGATTTTAGGAAGCAATGGAGAAAAAATGTCTAAATCTAGAGGAAATGTAATCAATCCAGATATTATTGTAAATGAATATGGTGCAGATACTTTACGTCTTTATGAAATGTTTATGGGACCATTAGAAGCAAGTAAACCATGGAATGATAATGGTGTAGATGGTGCTAGAAAATGGTTAGACAGAGTTTATCGTTTAATTATTGAATCAGATAAATTATCTGATGAAAATGATGGAACATTAGATTTTGTTTATAATCAGACAGTAAAAAAAGTAACTAATGATTATGAAACATTAGGATTTAATACTGCTATTTCTCAAATGATGATTTTTGTTAATGAAGCTTATAAAGCAAAAACATTATATAGAGAATATGCAGAAAACTTAGTAAAAATGTTAAGCTGTATTGCACCTCACGTAGGTGAAGAAATGTGGCAATTATTAGGACATGAAGATTCAATTGCTTATGCTTCTTGGCCAACATATGATGAATCTAAATTAGTTTTATCTACTGTTGAAATGGCAGTGCAAGTAAATGGAAAATTACGTGCTAAAATTACAGTTAACAAAGATGAAGATGATGAAGTTGTAAAAGAAATTGCATTATCTCAAGACAATGTAAAAACACATACTGAAGGTAAAAACATTGTAAAAATGATTGTTGTTAAAAACAAAATCGTTAATATCGTTGTGAAATAACATATAGACATTGGCATATGCCAATGTCTATTTTTTTCATATAATAAATTGGTGAGAATATGGCTATACCTAAGATGCATCCTCTTGCAATAGATAGCATTGCTCTACTTATTTGTGCCTCGTTTTATGAATCTTATAATGCTGAACAGATGGCTGTGATAGGTGCTTTTTTTAATGTGATAGGAGATCTTTTATCACTCAATAGTTCTTATATATCTTATTTAACACAAGCTAATGATAATACGAAAGAACAAAGTGATGAAAATGATGGTCTGGATTTATTAAAAGATAGTATAGAGAAAATAAAACAGGAATTAGATGAAATGAAAAAAACTGCTCATAATTAAGCAGTTTACATCATTGATAATTCTTGTTTTTCTAATAGTTCCATTAATCTAATTTCACTTTCTTCAATTAATGATTCTAATTCTTCTCTTTGCTTAGTTAATTTAGAAATTGTATCAAAATCAGTGACATTATTCATTTCTTCGTCAATCTGTTTTAATTGTATTTCTAATAATGGAAGCTGTTCTTCTAAATGATTTAATTCTTTAGTTTCATTATATGATAATTTAATCTTTTTAGGTTTATTTGCTTTATAATCAGATTTATTTTGAACTTTCTTTTCTTTTGTTTCAGTAATTTCAATATTTTCACTATAACCACCAATATGATAATTGATTTTTTGATCCTTGATGATAAATAAATGATCACAGATTCTATCTAAGAAATAGCGGTCATGTGAAACAGTGATAATAATACCAGGGAAACTATCTAAATAATCTTCTAATATTGCTAGAGTTGTAATATCCAAATCATTTGTAGGTTCATCTAATATTAAAACATTTGGGGCAGACATTAACACTTTTAATAAGTAAAGTCTTCGTTTTTCTCCACCTGATAATCTTTTAATTGGTGTATATTGCATTGAAGAGTCAAATAAGAAACGTTCACACATTGCTTTTGCACTTAATTCACCTTCAGTAGTCACAACATAGCGACCTGCTTCAGATACATAATCAATAACTCTTTGTTCCTTGTCCATATCTTCATGTAGTTGTTTGAAATAACCGAATTTGATAGTATCACCTATATCTACATATCCACTTATTGGTTCAATATTTTTAGTAATAATATTTAATAATGTTGATTTTCCACATCCATTGACACCTAATATACCAATTCTGTCATATCTTTTAAAATGGTATGAGAAAGGTTCAAATAATAATTTATTATCAAATGCCATAGAAACATTATTTAATTCAATTGTCTTTTTACCTAAACGTGAAGAAACACTAATCATTTCTACATTTGAAATGACTGTTCTATCAGCTATTGCTGATAATTCTTCAAATCTTTGTAGACGATCTTTACTCTTTGTCGTACGAGCCTGAACACCAGCACGAACCCATTCTAATTCTTTTTTAAGAAATAGTTTTCTTTTTCTTTGTGCAGCCATTTCAACTTCTTCTCTTATTTCTTTAAGTTCAAGAAATTTAGAATAGTTGGCTTCATATTCATATATCTTTGTTCTATCTAATTCAAATATCTTGTTCGTAATTCTTTCTAAAAAATAACGGTCATGTGTAACCATAAAAATAGCTTTATTAAAACGAATTAGAAATTTTTCTAGGTATTCAATCATATCATTATCTAAATGGTTAGTAGGTTCATCTAGTAATAATAAATCACATGGAGTAAGCAAAGTAATAGCTAAAGCGATTCTTTTTTGCTGTCCTCCTGATAATTCTTTAATTGTCTGATTATGGTCAGTAATACCAAATTTATTTAAAATAGCTTTGATTTCATATTCAGGAATATTTTTATCAACATAATCATAAACCTGTTCAATCACATTGTAATGATCTTTAAAATCAGGATTCTGAGGCAGATAACCAATACGGATATCTTTTTTCTTTAATAGAGTCCCATCAAAGGTTTCTATTCCTGCAATCATTTTTAATAATGTAGACTTTCCAGTTCCATTAATTCCAATCAAAGCAATTTTATCTGTTTCATTAATAGTAAAAGAAATATCATCACAAATACATTTTAACTGATTGTATTTAGTAATATGAGAAGCAGTAATTAACATATATTTCACCCCTTAATAACTTTAATATTATATCATAAAAATAAAAAGGGCATAGCCCTTTTATAAAGAAGTTTTAGGATCACATGTTAAATTCATGCATAAATCTCTTAAAACTTTAGTATCATTTTTGCTTAAAATCACAGTTGAATGAATTTCGCTGTTTTTAAGTAATGGTAATGCATCAATACATTTTCTTGCCATTTCATCATGTTCAGCAGCAATTGTTAAAGTTAATAAAACTTCATTGACTTCTAATAAAGGATTACGAATGTTTAGGTAATCATTTTTTAATGTTAAAATTGATTTTAACATATTAGGTGAAATCAATTGTACTTCATGATCAATTCCAGCTAGATATTTAAGGGCATTTAATAATGCAGCACTAGAACATCTAAGTAATGGGGATGTTTTACCATTAATAAGATGACCATCATCTAATTCAATAGCACATACTGGAACTTCTCTTTCTTTAGCAATTTCTCTTGCAATTACTGCACATTTACGGTTGTTTGGACAAACATTTGCCTGAGACAATAACATATTCATTTTGTCTAATGATGATGTTTCAATTTTTCCAGATAGATAATCTACCTGTGCATGGAAATAACGTCTTACAATTTCTCTGCAGCTTGCATCTTTAGCAGCGTCATCATCAATAATAGCACATCCAGCCATATTAACTCCCATATCAGTAGGAGATGCATATGGTGATTCACCATAAATCTTAGTAAACATTGCATTTACTACTGGGAAAATTTCAATATCTCTATTGTAATTAACTGTTGTTTTGTTGTATTTCTCTAAATGGAATGGATCAATCATATTCACATCATTTAAGTCAATTGTTGCTGCTTCATAAGCTAAATTGACTGGATGTTTTAATGGAAGATTCCAGATAGGGAATGTTTCAAATTTTGCATATCCTGCATTAATTCCACGTTCATGTTCATGATATAATTGTGATAAACATGTTGCCATCTTACCAGAACCAGGACCTGGTGCAGTTACTACAACTAAAGGTTTTTCTGTTTCAATATAATCATTTTGACCAAATCCATCTTTTGAAATGATTTTATTTACATCATGAGGATATCCTTCAATAATATAATGGAAGAATGTTTTAATTCCTCTATTTTTTAATTTATTAATAAATGTATCAGCAGCATTTTGATGACTGTATTGTGTAATCACCACACTACCTACATACAAACCTACTTTTTCATATTCGCCAATTAAACGAAATACTTCATCGTCATATGAAATACCTAAATCACCACGGATTTTGTTTCTTTCTAAATCTTTTGCGCATACACAGATAATCACTTCAACTTTATCTTTTAAAGTTAAAAGCATTTTAAGTTTACTATCAGGTTCAAAACCAGGTAAAACTCTTGAAGCATGATTATCATCAAATAATTTACCCCCGAATTCTAAGTATAATTTATTATCGAACTTATTTATTCTTTCTTGTATGTGTTTAGATTGTAACTCTACATATAATTCATTGCTAAAAGCCTGTTTCATATTCTCAACTCCAATCTTCTTTATATCCTAACAAAAAAATATTATAAAGAATTTAATATAAATGTAAAGAAAAACCCAAAAAAAACACAAAACAATTACTGGTAAAAAATAAATAAAAAATTGAAAAATAATTTAAAACATAATTATGTATGGTATAATTATAGAATGATTGGAGGGTTTTTTGTGCTAATTAAAGATAGAGAAATTGAAAGAATTATTTCAAATGAAAAAGAATATCGTTATGGACGTTTTATGGATATAAGAAAATTAATTGAAAGAATGACAATTTCCTTAGATGAAAACAGTTATTGTTATAGGGTGAGTGCAAGAGTTAATGACCAGCAAGAACGTTATATAGTTTCTATAAAAATAGATTATCAAGGTAATATAATACATAATAGCTGTTCTTGTGGGTGTAAAAAAGACTGTCGTCATGTTGCTGCTATATTATTTTATTTAAAGAAACAGGAAATCACATCTTTTCCTTATATATATGAATATGATGATTCATCAGAACGTGCATTAAAAATTGCTGAATTAGAAAAACAAAGAAGAGAGAGAATATTAAATAGAAAGTATCAGGAATCTTTAGATCTGATTGAATTATATAAAGATCAGTTAGTAAGAGAATCATTGATTCCTTTATCGAACAAACAATATCAGCTAAAAGTTTATGTTCAGTATAAAAAAGAAACATTATATATTGGTTTAAAAGTATTTAATAATGATCAGGGATTTGTTGTTAAAAATATTGAAACATTTTTAAATGCGATTGATCATCATGAAAATTTGAAATATGGGAAATCATTTGAATTTATACATAGCGAAGATGCATTTGATGATGATTCATTAGATATTATTTCATTTGTAAGAGAAGTTTATTTGAAAAATAAACTTCTTCAAAAAGGAATTATTAAAGCGTTAATAGTCTTTAATGAACATATTGATGATTTCTATAAACTTATGGAAGAACTTCCTTCATCATATTGTGATATAGCTTTTGAAGGAAAAAAATATATTGTTCCTTTAGAAATTGATGAAGAAGATGATCAGTATGTATTAGAATTACAAAATTATAATGAATTTGATCAGATTTTTATGACAAATTCATATATGTATAAAATGAGCGATGATATTTTATATAGATATGATTTTAATGAACCTAAAAAGATGCTAACTTTCATGAAAAAAATGTTAGAAATTCAAGGTGGTCTATATATTGATAAAGAACATATTTATGACTTTTATAAATACATTCTTGTAGATTTATTAGAAGATGTAACATTTAAGACACATATTTTTGATGAGTATCATCAGGAAAATATGATTAATTTATATGGTGATTTAACAGATGATGATCAGGTATGTATTCAATTAGAATATATTTATGATGATTATATTGCTTATGGTTTTGATAATGTTGAAAATAAATCTAAAGAAGCTGATCTGATTGAAAATTATTTAAGTGAATATATTGAAGATATAGAAGATCATATTGTTTATTTGAAATATGACCATGATTTTTCATATCAGTTTATAACTGAAAGCTTACCATATCTTTCTACGTACTGTAATATTTTTGTTACTGATGCATTAGCATCAATGTCTACAAGTCATCCATTAGATATTAGAGTAGGAGTAAGCATGTCACATGGATTATTGAATATGAATATTGAAAGTATGGATATTTCTATAGATGAAATACTTGATATGTTAAAAGCATATAAGAAGAAAAGAAAGTTTTATAAATTGAAAAATGGAAAAGTTGTTTCACTTGATAATAATGAATTTAAAGAATTAGATAATCTGACATCTTCATTACAATTAAAACCTCAAGATCTGATAAATGGAAATGTAGAGTTACCAGCATATAGATTATTTGAATTGAATCATATGATGGAAAAAGAATCATCATTAATGTTTACACGTAGTGATGAATATAATAAATGGACACAGGACTTAACTTTAATGAAAGGTGTTCATGAAGTTCCAGAAGTCTATAAAGATATTTTAAGAGAATATCAGGTAGAAGGATATCAATGGCTTAGATTAATGGAACATTATGGCTTTGGTGGAATATTAGCAGATGATATGGGATTAGGTAAGACATTACAGATGATAACATATCTAGAAAGTATGAAAGGAAAAGGAACACATTTAGTTATTACACCTGCCAGTCTTTTATTAAACTGGCAAAGTGAATTAGAAAAATTCACTTCATCTTTAAAAGTATTAAGTTTATATGGAACAAAAGAATACCGTTTAG
Organism: Coprobacillaceae bacterium; assembly: GCA_045614925.1. GTDB lineage: Bacteria > Bacillota_I > Bacilli_A > Erysipelotrichales > Coprobacillaceae > JAZLDV01. The sequence continues at coordinate 13,072 of JAZLDV010000040.1, forward strand.
AAATGATTAAACAGATTAATGATTATGATGTAGTTATTACGTCATATGATTATTTAAGACGAGATATAGAATTATATGAAAATATTTCATTCCATACAGTAGTTTTAGATGAAGCTCAAAATATTAAGAATCCAAAAACCAGAAATGCTTTGTGTGTTAAACAGTTAAAATCTAAACAAAGATTTGCCTTAACAGGAACGCCTATAGAAAACTCATTAGCAGAATTATGGTCTATATTTGATTTCTTGATGCCACATTATTTATATCATTATTCATATTTCTTAGAAAATTATGAAAAACATATAGTTGTGAATCATGATGCAAAAAAACAAGAAAAATTAAAACAAATGATAACTCCATTTGTCTTAAGAAGAAATAAAAAAGATGTATTAAAAGAATTACCAGAAAAAATTGAACAGACATTATTTATGCATTTTAATGAAGAAGAAGAAAAAACATATTATGCTCATCTTGTTCAAGTGAATAAATCTTTACAAGAGAAATTAAAGATTAATCAGTTAGGTAAAATTGATATTTTAGCGATGCTAACAAAATTAAGACAGATTTGTCAAGATCCGCGATTATTATATGACACTTTTGATGCACCATCATCAAAATTAAAAGGATGTATGGAATTAATCCATTCATTAAAAGAAAATAATAAGAAAATATTATTGTTCTCTTCATTTACAAGTGTTCTTCATCTGATTGAAGAACAATGTCATAAAGAACATATAAGTTATTATTTGTTAGATGGAAGTGTATCTAAAGAAAAACGTAAAGAAATGGTCGATGCATTTCAAAATGATAATACTACATTATTCCTGATTTCATTAAAAGCAGGAGGTTCAGGATTGAATCTAACGAGTGCACAAGCCGTTATCCATTATGATCCTTGGTGGAATATGAGTGCTCAAAATCAGGCAACAGATAGAGCTTATCGTATTGGACAAAGTGAAACTGTACAAGTATTTTCATTAATTATGAAAAATACAATTGAAGAAAAAATTCTTGAATTACAAAAAGAAAAGAAAAATCTTGCAGATACTTTTGTAGAAGGTAATGAAGGAGTAATTACTTCTATGAGTATTGATGATATGAAAGCATTGTTTGAATTATAGAAAGTTCTTAGGAACTTTCTATTTTTTTGTGACGAAAAATAAGGACTATGCGACGAAACTAGGAATATCTTGTGATTATTTGTCGTTATTTGTTTATTTTGTTTTCATCCTATTTGTTTTTGTATTTAATGAATTCAAGGAGGGCGAATATGAAGATAGTATTAAAAGAGACGGGTGATATAAATCATAATGATATTTATATACAATATCATTATTCAAATTATAAGTCTGCAAAAGAAATATCTGAAATCATTCTTATAAATAGTGAAAATGTAGAGGTAATTGATGAACATTATCATATTAAAAATACATGTTTAAATCATATCTATTATTTTCAATCATATGATCATAAAATTTATTGTTATTATGATGGAAAGAGAAGACAAATAAAAACAAAAGATAGAAATAAATTTAAGAAAAAAATAATTAAATATGGCTTTATACAAATCAATAGAACAACATATATTAATATGAATTATGTATTATCTTATAAAATAATACATAATTCAAATAGACTCGTTAGACTTCATAATGGTGAAGAAATAATAGTAAGTAGAAAATATAAAAATAGTTTTGATTTTTATATTAAAAATCAATGATAATTATTTATTATCTTTAATAATTTTGTATCATATGTTATAATTTTGTAGTAAACAAAATAGGAGGAATATATATGAAAGTATTAGTAACTGGAGGAACAGGTTATATTGGAAGCCATATTTGTGTTGAATTATTACAAGTAGGGCATGAAGTTGTGGTTATAGATGATTTTTCAAATTCTAAACCAGAAGTATTAGGTTACATCAAAGAAATTACAGGAAAAGAAGTTAAATTCTATGAATTTAATATCTTAGATGAAGCTAAAACTGAAGAAGTATTTAAAGAAAATAATATCGATGCAGTTATTCACTGTGCTGCATTTAAAGCTGTAGGTGAATCAGTAGCTAAACCTATTGAATATTATACAAATAACGTAATGTCAACTTTAGTAGTAGCTAAAATGATGGCAAAATATAATGTTAATAATATTGTATTTAGTTCAAGTGCAACAGTATATGGTGATCCAGAAGTTGTACCTTTAACTGAAGACTGCAAACTTGGAGAAACTACAAATCCTTATGGTACAAGTAAAGCAATGATGGAAAGAGTATTATCAGACGTACAAATTGCTTATCCAAATATGTCTGTAACATTATTAAGATACTTCAATCCTATCGGTGCACATGAATCAGGATTAATCGGAGAAGATCCAAAAGGAATTCCTAATAACTTAATGCCTTATATCATGAAAGTTGCTACAGGAGATTTACCTTGCTTAGGTGTATTTGGTGATGATTATGATACACCAGATGGTACAGGTGTAAGAGATTATATCCACGTTGTTGATTTAGCTAAAGGACATGTTTTAGCTATTGAACATTATAGTAAACCAGGAGTTCATATCTGTAACTTAGGAACAGGTAGAGGATTCAGTGTATTAGAATTAGTTCATGCATTTGAAAAAGTAAATGGTGTAAAAGTAAATTACCAAATTAAAGAAAGAAGACCTGGAGATATCGCTACTTGTTATGCAGACCCTACAAGAGCAAAAGAACAATTAGGATGGGTAGCTGAAAAAACAATTGAAGATATGTGTAGAGACACATGGAACTTCGCTAAAAAACATATGAACTAAAAAAACATTGGGGTTATCCCAATGTTTTTTCGTTATTGTTCGTCTTCATTGATAGTTACATCTATATTAACGAAATTCCCTTTTTTATCAATATTGCCACAAATATAGTCTAAAGATGTTTTATAAAATCTAGAAAACATGATAAGTTTTGACAAAGAAGGTTTTCTTAGATTTGATTCATATTGTGAAATAATTGGTTTTGACAGTTTTAATCGTTCTGCGACTTCTTTTTGAGAGTACCCAGCATTCAATCTCAGTTCTTTTAAGCGATCTCCTATAGTCATCTATATTACCTCCTGACAATAAAACTTAGTGTATGAATTATAACATAAAAAAGTTTGCGCTAGGTTAATCTGACAAAATTTGCAAAAAAGTGCACTTTTTTTGTAAAAAAGTGTACTTTTTTTTTAGGAAAATAATATATAATATGTAATCATCTAGGAGGTGGAACTATGAGATTTCTAATTTGTGATCGTGACGTATCATATCGAAAAGAAATAATAAGAAAAATGAAAGAGTTGGTTGAGGTTCAATTTGTTATTATTGAGACAGAGTCTGCATTAAAATTTGAAAGTGCACTTTCAATAGATCAGCGATTTATGAGTCAGGTTATTGTTATTGATCTTGACTTTAGTGAGAACATAATTTACGCTGCTAGTCAGCTTATAAAAAATAATAAAGGTGTTAAATTGATATTCACTGGTCATAAACCTTTAAGTTCATATGAAGGATTAGAACCTCATATTGCTGGTTTTATTCAAAAACCAATTAATGATGAACAATTTGTTTATGTCATAAAAAAGGTTATTGAAGATTATAATAGATGTAATGTAAGATTTACTTGTCCAGTGAGAGGGTCACACTCTTATGAAGTATTTTGGGTTAATGATATTCGTAGCATTTTTACATATTATAATGATTTAGAAATTATATTATGTAATGGTGAAAAAAGAGAATGTCATGTAAAAAGCAGGTATCATTTAAGAAATGCAGCAGGGTGCAGATGGTTTATTCGTATTAATGAAAATATTATGGTTAATATGAATGAAATTGAACTATTAAGCGATAAATTATGTTTTATGAAAACAAACGAAGTTTATAAAGTAAGTAAAGTTTACTCTCATCAGATATTAAAAAAATATGAAATGTTTAATAAACTTAAAAGACAGGGATATTATTCTTTTGAAAAAGATGAATCTTTGAATATTTTAAAAACGAGTTACCCACGTCCTCAATCTATGTTTTAAAATATAATTTATATTCACTTGAATATTCATTGTTTAAAGATATGATGGCTCCATCATATCTTTTTATTATGCTATTAATACATGTATAACTGCTATTTTCTAAATAGAAATTCTGACATTTAAAACAACATACTATAAATATACCTTTAATCTGTATGCACATATCTATATTTTCAATTTTATTATTTAAATCGTATTGAAGTACAGAATCTAAAAAATGACTTATACAAAATATAAAGTCATATAACATTTTTTCATGAATAGTAAACGAGTTTATATTGACTTTAAAATTTATATTCTGATTTTTTAGTTTTGTCTTATAAATGGCGATCATATAATTAAACTCATAATAAGGTGTTTGAGTTAATAATCTAAGTTCATATAAAGAATGAAGATGATGGTTAATAATCTTATATATAGCTTGTTTATTATCATTATTTAAATGATTAAGTATATTGTTAAAAATAATAATCTGATTATGAACTATATGTTTTTCATTGTTTGTTAGACTTATTATTTTACTTTTTGATTTAACAATGCTTTTTAAATGATTAATAATCTGTTTTTGTTCTGCATTTGTTTTTATAAGCATTCTATATTTTTTTATATATTTTAAACAAAAAAATAGTATAAATATATGAAAAATAATGTGAGTATTAAAATAAATTGATAAAAATAATAGTATAAAAATGGTAAATAATTCTAAAATCATCAAAAACCTCCAAAAATTACGTAATTTTTCATTAAAAATCAAAAAAACACAAAAAATGTATCTTGATTAAAAAAACAGTGATAAAATCATTGTTTTTTTAATTCTTGCTTATAAATAAATAAACGAAAGATACCTTTTATATATAATTTACATAATAAAAGTGTACGTTTGGTCACTTATTTGATGAAAAATCATTAAAAAATTGCGCAATTTATTTAAATAGTCAACTAAGTTGTTGTTTGATAGTATATGAGTATAAAAGCGAAAGGGGGAAATATATGAGAATAGCAATTTTAGATGATCATAAAGAATTCTGTGAACTTTTAAAAAGTAAAATCGAAACTATTGTTCCAGAAGACATAAGACCATTATTTATAGATATATTTCATGAACCTGTCTCTTTTTTAGAAGCTTATAATAGGGAAACTTATGATATTTTGTTTTTGGATATGAATTTAAATGGGAAAAGTGGACTAGAAGTTGGAAAACATACTTTATATGATAATACTCAGCTTTTCATTATTATATTATCTGCATTTGATTATCGATATGAATCTTATGAAATAAATCCTATACAATATTTAGATAAACCTATAAATGAAGAACGATTAAGTGAAACAGTATTAAGAGCAGTATCGTTATGTCAAAAAAGATTTTATCTTTTTAAAACATATAATGAACAGATTCCTATAGAAATCAAAAAAATCATATATATTGAATCAAGTTATGACCAATTAATTATTCATACAAAAGAACGTGATTATATTGGAGCAAAAAGATCTAATATTGACAATCTAAAAAATATGTATCTTCCATCGTTTTATCAGTTAGATAGAAGTCATTATATTAACATGATGCATATAAAACAGATAGATGGAATGTGGATTACAATGAGTAATGATGAAATGATAGAAATACCAAGACTGAAAAGAAAGATGTTTAAGGAAAATTATATATGTTTCTTAGAAAAAGGTATTGCATCTTTATAACGTATTTTATTAAAAATGAATATGGTGTATAATAAAAGAAATTGAATAAGGGTAACCTGTATTCAATTTCTTTTTTTGTTAGGAGGCAAATTATGGAACTTATATTAATAGAACATGTACGTGTTGGTTTGACAAAAGGGATGGTTCCTTATTCTATTTATAGTATTCAAGTTGATCAAAATGAAGTAGGAACATTGATTTATAGGGATGGAACTGATGAAGAATGTTATTATGACGGGCATATTGGATATACAATTGAAGAACAATATAGAGGTCATAACTATGCATATCAGGCATGTCTTTTGCTTAAAGACTTTATACAAAAAGATGAAGTATATATTACGTGTTCACCGCATAATATTGCATCTAAAAAAACAATAGAAAAATTAAATGCTACATATATTGAAAAAACAACAATACCATCATATTTAAAAAAATTCTATAGTAAAGAAGACTACGATAAATTAATTTATAAATGGAGGGTCAGATAATGAAATTTGTACATATATCAGATATACATTTAGGAAAAACATTACATCAATATAATCTAATAGAAAACCAAAAATATTTATTATTTCAATTATTAGATTATATGAATGAGCAGGATATAAAGTTGTTAGTTATCGCAGGCGATGTCTATGATCGCTCAACTCCTTCACAAGAGGCAGTAAATCTGTTAGATGAGTTTATTAGTAGTGCAATTTTAAAATATAATATTAAGATTCTTATGATTAGTGGAAATCATGATAGTAGTGATCGTCTTCACTTTGCAAGTTCATTGTTAAAAGAAAATGGTTTACATATCGAAACACATCTAAAAAAAGAAATGCCATATGTAGAAATAGAAGACACAAGATTTTATATGCTTCCTTTTGTTAAACCTGGACAAATAAGAATGATGTTTGATCAGGATGTCCATACATTTGATGAGGCTTTAAGATATTATTTATCTTTACAAGAAATTGATAAAGAGTTTAAAAATGTTTTAATTACCCACCAGTTTGTAGGACATCAATCAATTGTCAGTGATTCTGAAGTTCCTATAAGTGTTGGGGGAACTGAAGTTATTCAAGCTGACATTTTTGATGATTTTGATTATGTGGCATTAGGTCATCTTCATGCTCCTCAACATATACAAAGAGAAACTATTCGTTATAGTGGAAGTCTGATGCGTTATTCTTTTGATGAAGTCAAACAGAAAAAAAGTATTGTCGTTGTGGATACTGATGATTTTTCTTATGAATTATATAGTTTAAATGAAAAACAAAGTGTCAACTTGTATAAGGGTACATTTGAACAATTTATGGATAGAGATTTTATTGAAAATAAAGAAGATTTATTATCTTTTGAATTAGAAGATACAAGTCTTATTCCTCATGCAATAGAACAATTAAGAGTCTTATATCCAAATTTATTACAAATTACATATTCATTTATATTTGAAAAATCTGCATATGAAACAAATTTAGAAAATGTAGAAAATATGGATCATAATGAATTGTTCTCTCATTTTTATAAAGAAATGAAAAACATGGAATTGGATGAATCACAAAGAAAAATTATAAATGAATTATTTGAACAGGTAGGTGATATAAATGAAACTGATTAAATTAAAGATGAAAGCTTTTTTAACATATAAAGATGAAGTTTGTGTTGATTTTGAAGAAATCAATAAAAGTGGTCTTTATTTAATAAGTGGACCTACAGGTTCAGGAAAGACAAGTTTATATGATGCAATTACTTTTGCACTTTTTGGAAAAGCAAGTGGAAGTAGTAGAGACCAGTCACATTTTAGAAGTGGTTTTGCCTTAGATTCAGATGATACATATGTAGAACTTGAATTTATGCATCATGATGTTATCTATAATGTAAAACGTTCACCAAAATATCAAAAAACAAATCGAAAAACAGAATTGCCAGCTAAAGCAATATTAACCTACAACAATCAATGTATTGAAGGGCCTAAAGAAGTTACTAAGCAGATTGAAACAATACTAGGGATTGATGTTAATCAGTTTAAACAGATTGTAATGATTGCTCAAGGTGAATTTACAAAATTAATATATGCAACAAGTGAAGAAAGAGAAAAAGTTTTACGTCATATATTTCATAGTGAATCATTAGTAAAGTTTGAAATGATTTTAAAAGATAAAACAAGAGAATTACATGAAGAATATAAACGATTAAATCAGACATTAACAGCTCGTTTTTCTTCTTTATCTTTTGATGAACAGTTTATGAGTGCTCATCAATTATTTCATGAAAGTTATATTCAAGATGCAATTGATGAAAATAAGACTATTTATGATAATATTCAAACTTATAATATTCAATATGAACAATTAGATTCAAAATATATCCAGGATCATCAAAGATATTTATTAGATAAAGAATTGAATGAAAGAATAAAAGAATATGTTTTATTACAAGATGAATATAAAGAATGTCTAAAAGAATCTGATTATTATAATCAGGTTAAATCTGATTTAAAATATATTTCTTTAGTTGAATCTAAGAATGAGCAATTCAATGAATTACAAAGATTAAAGAAAGAATTATCTGATTTAAATAAAGAAATAATAGAATACAATGAATCTTATCATAATGATATGTTATTAAAAGAATCATATTTAAAAGAATATAATTCTATTCCTTTGTTAAATAAGGAAAAAGAGCAATTACTTTTAAAACAAAATAATTTAAATAAAGAAAAAGAAAAGAAAGAACATTATTTATCTTTGATTCAAACTAAAACGAAATTGTTAAATGATTTTGAGGAATTAAGCCTTGAATATGAAGAAAATCGTAAAGGTGTTTTATCATATGAAGCGAACATAAATAGAGATAAAGAAACAGTATCTAAGATTTCTACATTAGAAGTCATTATTCAAAATTTAGAAGTGAATGCTGAATTAAAAAACAAAAGAAGAACTCAATTACATGAATTAAGTGATCAGCATAATAATTATCATTTATTAAATGAAGATCATTTAGAACATATGAATCGTTATTTGAGTTTTCATGATAATTACTTAATGAAAGAAAATAAGTATAAAGAAGAAAATGAAAAATTTAAACGATATCAGGCAGGAATATTAGCGTCTTCTTTAAAACAGGGAGATCCTTGTCCTGTATGTGGGTCTACACATCATCCATGCTATGCTTCTTTACAAGATGATATTTTAAACTCTCAGGAATTAGATGAATTATCTCGTCAGCTTGATATTTTAAAACAACAGGATAATGAGTTATATCAGGAAGTTGTAGATAAAAATAATTTAAAGAAAAAAGCGGAATATAAAATTGAGAGTTTAAAAAATGAATTAGATATATGTGAAGATATAACAAAACAATTGATTGTTTCTTTACTTTATGGAATAGAGAATGAAATAAAAGAAAGTAAAAAAGAATATAATCAATATAAAGATGAACTTAAATATTTAAAAACTTTGAAGTCTGGACTATCAAAAAGAGAAGAAAAGTTAACAAATATGACCATAAAATTATCAATGTATGAAAATAAGTTAAATGAGATAAAAGAAAATATTGTAAGTCATGATGCATTGTTGAATGAATTTGATTGTGAAGCAGTTCATATAGACTATGATTCTTTATTAAAAGAATGCTGCGAGAAAATAAATGAATTGGATTGCTCAATTCGCTTAATTGATAATAACTATAATCAATTAAGTCGAGAAATCGTAAAAAAAGAAGAGATTATAAATAGATTGAAACTTTCAGTAGAAAAGATGAGTAACCAGATTCATGAAAGAGATAAAGAAATCAATGATTATATTGTTTTGAATTTTAAAGATTATGAACAATTTATGCATTATAGAAATAAACTTTCTGATAAAGAAAAGCACACAAAACAATATAATGATTATCATTTGAGAAGAAGTCATCTAGAATTGAATTTATCTCGTATAAATGATGAAATAAAAAATAAACAGATAAAGGATTTAAAAGAAGATGAAGTAAATTTAAATTTAATAAAAGAACAATTAACTTCATTATTATCAATGAAATCTAAACTAGAAAATCAATACGAAACAAATTCTCATATATTAGATGAAATTCAAAAAGATTATTTAAAAAATAAAGATGTATTAAAAGAATATACATTATATAAAGATTTATATGATATTGCATCAGGAAAATCAGGATCACGTATTTCTTTTGAAAGATATGTTTTATCTTATTATTTTGAAAGAATTTTAGATTTTGCAAATATTGAATTAACTAAAATGACGAATGGTCGATATTATCTTTTAAGAAAAACTCAAACAAAGGGGAATAGCAGACAAGGACTTGATTTAAGTGTTTTAGATTATGAGACTGCAATGGTAAGAGATGTACAATCTTTATCTGGAGGAGAATCGTTTAAGGCTGCTTTATCACTTGCATTAGGTTTATCTTCAATGATTCAAAATTATGCAGGAGGTATTGAATTAAATACTTTATTTATTGATGAAGGCTTTGGTTCTTTAGATAATGAATCATTAAATGTTGCTTTAAATGTATTAATGAATCTTCAAAATAGTAATAAAGTCATAGGTATTATTTCTCACGTAGAAGAGTTAAAAGAAAGAATACAGACACAAATACAAATTGAGAAAAAAGAAAAAGGTTCAACATTAAAAATTATTCATCAGTAAGAAAAAAATACATAATTTTTATTGACAAAATGACTGAAATTGGTATAATGTACGAGTGCGAAATGATAGCAGCACATAGAGTGTAATTGAGAAGCGTTTGTAACAATCGGATGTAAAGTATCTGGCTGCAATGAGAAATACTTAGTACAAACACAACATTTACTGATCTATGAATGTTATTGTTTTAAAAAATAAAACAATAGGAGGAAATTAAAATGGCACGTTATACAGGACCACAATGGAGATTATCTAGAAGATTAGGATTCTCTACATTAGAAACTGGAAAAGAATTAGCAAAAAGACCTTATGCACCAGGGCAACATGGGCAAAAAAGAAAAAAACCAACTGAATATGGTTTACAATTAGCAGAAAAACAAAAAGTAAGACATATGTATGGAGTTAACGAAAAACAATTCCGTAACACATTCTTCAGAGCAAGCAAAATGGAAGGAATTACTGGTCACAACTTCTTCTTCTTATTAGAATCAAGATTAGACAACGTTGTTTATAGAATGGGATTCGCTTCAACAAGAAGACAAGCTAGACAATTAGTAAATCACGGACATTTCTTATTAAATGGTATTAAAACTGACATCCCATCATGTCAAGTAAAAGTTGGAGATGTTATCACAGTTAGAGAAAAATCTCAAAACTTAGAAGTTTTAAAATCAAGCTTAGCTGCTCAAACTCATACACCAGGATTCGTAGAAGTTAATGCTGATAAAATGGAAGGTAAATTCGTAAGATTACCAGAAAGATCAGAATTAAACCAAGAAATCAATGAATCATTAATCGTTGA
>JAZLDV010000041.1:0-12875 GCA_045614925.1 Coprobacillaceae bacterium
TTACGAACAGATTTAATTTCTGTTCCTTTAAGTTCAATTCCAGCTTCATAAGTATCTAAAATAAAATAATCATGGTAAGCTTTCTTATTTTGAGCAACAACTTTCATGCATATCACTTCCTTTCTTTATCTTCTAAAAGTCTTTTTCTTTGACTTACTTATTTTACCCCTTTTTTTAGGTTTTGTCTTTACTTTTTTGTTATTTAATTCAATAACTTGTTTTTTCTTTTTTCTAGGTTTAGAACCAACAACCTCAAAATCAATAGTTCTATCCTTTTTACTACAACGACTTACTCTTACTTTAACCTTATCAGATAATCTATAACTCTTACCAGTCATTTCACCAATAAGACTCATACTCTTTTCATCATAAATATAATAATCATCTAATAAGTCACTAATATGAACTAAACCATCAATCATATTTGGTAATTCAACAAAGAATCCAAACTGAGTTACAGAATTAATCATACCTTCAAATTCTTCTCCAATATGATATGACATATATTCTGCCATCTTCATATCATCAACTTCTCTTTCAATCTCAACAGCTTCTCTTTCTCTATTAGATGACTGTTCAGCTAAGTAAGGTATTAATTTCTGATAATGATCTAAATCATCAAATTGCTTATCAAATAAATAATGTCTAATTAATCTATGAACTAATAAGTCAGGATATCTTCTAATAGGTGAAGTAAAATGAGTATAATACTCATCTGCTAACCCAAAGTGTCCTAAACATTCTTCATCATATCTTGCTTTTTGCATACATCTTAATAATAATGTAGAAATAATTGTATGTTCTTCAGTTCCTTTAGAAGCTTCAACAATAGAACTTAATTCATTAGGATAAACATTTTCTAATGACCCTTTAATTGTATAACCTAAAGGTTTAACAATTGAAGCAAATTGTTGTAATTTCTTTAACTTAGGATGTTCATGAACACGATAAATAAATGGAAGATCCATCCATTTAAAATGCTGTGCTACAGTTTCATTAGCAGTTAACATAAAATCTTCAATAATTTTATCTGAATCTCCCCTATCCCTTAATACAACATCAATAGGTTTACCACTTTTATCAACAATAACTTTAGCTTCATTAACATCAAAATCAATAGCTCCTCTTTTTTCTCTTTTTCTTCTAATAATAGAAGATAACTCATACATCATAAAAAATAAAGGAACAACTTCTTTATACTGATCTTGTACATGATGATCACCATCTAATATCTTATTCACATTATTATATGTCATACGATAAGATGAATGAATAACAGAAGGGAATATGTCATGAGAAACTACATTTCCTTCACTATCAATTTCCATAATACAGCTAATTGCATATCTATCTACATGAGGATTTAAAGAACAGATTCCATTAGATAACTTATGAGGTAACATAGGAATAACTCTATCTACTAAATAAATAGATGTCCCTCTATTCACTGCTTCTACATCTAATGGTGAACCTTCAGTTACATAATAAGATACATCTGCAATATGCACACCTAACTTATAATTTCCATTATCTAACTTACATAAAGAAATCGCATCATCTAAATCCTTCGCATCATCACCATCAATAGTCACAATCATCTCATTACGTAAATCAACCCTATTTACAATATCACTAGGATCAATCTCATCACTAATATCTTCTACCTGTTTATAAACATCATCAGGAAATTCAATATTCACACCATGATTATGTACAATAGATAAAATATCTACTCCTGGATCATTTCTATGACCTATAACTTTAAGAACATCACCTTTAATATAAGGTTTAAATGTTTTAATCTCTACTAAAACCTTATGTCCAACAACAGCACCATGCATATGAGCATGATCAACATAAATAGGTTCATTAAACTTTACATCATCTACATCAATAATGTATTCTCTTTTTCCTTTTTTAACTTCACCTACATATCTTAACTGTCCTCTTTCTAAAACACGAACGACACGTCCTTCTTCTCTATTTCCTTTCGATGGAATTTTTTCAATCAATACTTTATCTTTATGATAAGCATCTCTTAAATTTGTATCATGAATATAAAACTCACGTTCTTCATCAACTTTTACAAATCCAAATCCCTTCTTATTCATGTCTAAAATTCCAGTATAAAAATCTAACTGATGAATTAAATAATAATGATTATTTTTATCTCTAATAATCATCCCTTCATCTTCCATATGATTCATTAATTTAATTAAATTAATATAATCCTGTGTTTCAGTTAAATTTAAATATTCAGAAATTTCATCAATCTTTCTTAATTTAAAATCTTTATTTTCTAATAATTCAAGTATTCTTTCTTTCACACTTTCACCTCCTAAAATATTATGTATAGACAATAAAAAAGAGCACTATCAAGTGCTCATTTATTAGATAATTCTAGTTAAGATTGCTAATACAAAGAATGCAACTGCTAAAGCAACTGTAATTCTTGTTAAAACTAATTCAGACCCTCTATCTTTTGAATTAGCGAAAAGATTTGAGCTTTGACCTGTTAATGCATTAACAAGACCATCTGATTTTCCGTTTTGTAATAAGCAAACAATAATAAGAGCAATTGATACAATTGTTAATAAGATAGTTAAAACTGTTGTCATTTTAGTATCCTCCTTTTTAAATTTTTTTATACATAAGCATTGTAATAATATCATAACTGTAAATAAAATACAACTATTTTTTATTCACCTATCGCTACGACATAATAAACATTATCTATTTCTATTAAAGTAATATTTGTTTCATATAGATTTCCACCAATAATTGGATTAACTTTATTAAACATTAACCTTAATGTCACATCATAATAATTATAATCTTCTAACCCATATAATGCTTTATGAGTAGAAATATTAGAAATCACTTCATATCCTGTTACATCATAATCTTTCTTCTCATTTTGAATTAAAGTATTCACTTGAGAATAATAATCATGACTAGCAAATTCCATAAAGTCATCTTGTTTATCTTTATAGAAATAATCCATTCCACCTATTTCATTTTCATCTTTATTTGATAAAGAATAATAATCACATGCAAAATATAAAGCAACTAGTTCTCTTATTTTTTCTTTATCTCTTTTAATAACTGCTTTTTTTATAAGTGGGTAAACCTCATTCATATAATTTGTAGAATCTTCTATTTGTATATATTCAATCTTTGTTTCTTGAATATTAACTGTTGGTTCTTTTTTATTATTTAAAATAAATAACGTTGCTATACCAGCTATTAAACAAATAGATAAAACAGTTATAATTAAGTATTTTTGTTTTAATTTATTAATAATTTTAATATATGTTTTAGAATCTTTTATCTTTGGTAATTTATCACTTTTAATAAATATATTTAATATTGTAAGTAATGGTTTATATTCTCTTGCTATCATACTTGTTGCTTCAACAAAGATTTCAAATGCAATAATCAGTGCAAGAAATAATACATAAGATGCTAATTTATTATGTAAGTTTAAATATGAACATACAGAAAATAAAATTGTTGCAGCATATAAAACTAGAACACTCTTAGTTTGTCCTAATTCTAATTTAAACATCAATTTATGATGAAGGTGATTTCTGTCAGCTTCACTAAATTTCTGATGATGTACTTTTCTTCTAATGATTGCGATAAATGTATCCATTATCGGTACCATTAATACAATAATTGGTGCTCCTAATGTAAAAAATGCAGATCCTTGATATCCAAATCCTAATAAAGAAATAACAGATATCATAAATCCAATAAACAATGCACCACAATCGCCTAAGAATACTGAAGCAGGATGAAAGTTATAAACCAGGAATCCTGCAATCGCACCTGCTAATAATAAAGACAAAGATGTAATGTCAGTTCTACCATAAGACAATGAAATCATCGATATAGTAAATAATACAATAATACATACACCTGAACATAATCCATCTAATCCATCAATCAGATTAACAGCATTTGTAATACCGACAATCCATCCTAATGTAACAATAATAGCTATAATCTGTGAAACCATTTCAGGCAACATAGGTAAATAGAAACTTTTTAAATAAATATCTCCATATATCATTACAACTAAAGCTGCAATAATCTGTCCTATTAATTTTCCTTTAGCTGAAAGTTCATGTATATCATCATAAAACCCTGTAATAAAAACAATAAAACCAGCAATCAATATTGAATTGATCTGTCTATCTGTTTTTAGAAATATCATAATTGTAATTAAAAAACTTAAATATATTGCATATCCTCCAGTTCTAGCAATAATACCAGAATGGATAGTTCTATGATTTGTCTGTGCTATAATTCCTAATTCTTTAGTAATCTTATTAACTATAGGAACTAATACAAGACTGATCAAAAATGCAATCATAAAGGATAAAAAGATGTTTACAAAATCCATACTTATCCCCCTTCCTTTTGACTATTATAGTACAAAAAACATCAAATTCAATAAATATTTTTTATTTAAAGAAAAAGATGTAATCATAAGATTACATCTTTATAATTTTATTTTAAATATTGAGTATTTTCTAACATAATACCGCAACCTTCAGCAACACAATCTAATGCATTGTCTGCTACAAATACTGGTACACTTAAACCTTCTTCTAAGAATTTATCTAAATTGTTTAATAAAGCTCCTCCTCCAGTTAAGAAGATTCCTTTATTTACAATATCAGCAGATAATTCTGGTGGTGTTTGTTCTAATACTTGTTTTGTTGCATGTAAGATAGCTTGGCAGCTTTCACTAAATGCAATTTGTGTTTCTTTTGCATTTAATTTAATTGTATCTGGTAATCCAGTTACTAAGTTTCTACCTCTTACTTCCATTACATTATTTTCATCAGCATCATATGCACTACCAATAGTCTTTTTAATTTCTTCAGCAGTACGATCACCAATTAATAATTTGTATTTATCTTTAACATATTTAATAATTTCTGCATCTAAAGTATCTCCAGCTACATTTAATGAAGTACTTGTTACAATATCTCCTAAAGATAATACTGCGATATCAGTAGTTCCTCCACCAATATCAATAACCATGTTTCCTGATGGTTTAGAAATATCTAATCCTGCACCAACAGCTGCAACTTTTGGTTCTTCTTCAATGAATACTCTTTTTGCACCACATCTTTTTGCTACATCTTCAATTGCACTTTTTTCAATAGAAGTAATATTAGATGGACAGCAAATTAAAATAGTCGGTCTAGAGAATACTCCTTTTAAGTTTAATTTATTAATAAAATGTGTAATTAAAATTTCTGTAATTTGAAAATCTGCAATAACACCATCTTTTAAAGGTCTAATTGCTTGGAATCTACCTGGTGTTTTACCAAGCATATCTCTTGCTTCTGCACCAACTGCAATAGGTCTATTAGTTTCTGTATTAATAGTTACTACTGATGGTTCATTAACAACAATACCTTCTCCTTTAACATAGATAAGGATATTTGCAGTTCCTAAGTCAATACCAATTTCTTTTGATAATCTCATTTGAACAACCTCCTTTTCAAGCAGTTTTATTGTATCATTTTTTTTACCAATTACAAGAACAAAATAATTTTATGTATATAAAAAATAATAGCGATTATTCATCGCTATTTAATAGTTGATAACTCCTTATCAAAAAACTTTTCTGGATTATAAATCTTATCCTTTTTTTCTAACATAAAGTGTAAATGATTCTTTAAATCTGCCTCATACATATTCTCTCCACTACTCCCAATCTTATCTCCCTGTTTAACTTCACTATTCACTTTTACATTCACTTTAGATAAAGATTCATAAGTAATAATAATATCATCTTTGCTTATCGATACAACATATCCTAAAATAGGATCATTCTTTACACTCGTCACTTTCCCGCTAATTGAAGCATACACATCAAACACTTCATTATTACAAGCAAAATCTACTCCCTGATTTGCTCTATAAACACCTTCAAACAAAACTAAAGATTGTTCCTGCTTAGCAGCATCACTATCCTTATCATAAAAATATCTTACTATCCCTATATTATCCTTAACAGGCATCATCAATACTTCTTCTTTTTTCACTTCTTCTTTCTTTTCTTCAACTTTAACAACAACCTCATCCTTAAACTGATCACTTTGAGTTGTTAAAATCTTATCTGCAATCCCTACTCCTGCAAAAAACAAAGCAAAAGAAAAACCAACTAATAATAATCTCTTTAAGATTTTCATCATATCACCTCAAAGAAATTATGAACATTTATTTCCTAATCTATACTCACAATATCAACATTATTATAATAATGATTTAAAATATCTTTATAATCATATCCTTCTTTAGCCATAGCCTGTGCTCCATATTGACTCATTCCTACACCATGTCCCTTTCCATATGTTATAAATGTATATAAATCATCATCAACTATAATATCAAATGAAGAGGATGCTAAATTAAGCATTTCTCTTACTTTTCTTCCACTTATAACTTTATCATTAATATAAACATCTTTGACATAACCATTTTCATAATTTTCTAACTTTATTTCTTTTATATCTATATTAAGCAATGAACTTAATTGTTCCTTAGTAAAACTATATTTATTTTTATTATGTGGATCTATTATATTATCCCAATGACTATCTACTGATTTTAAATATGGTTTACCTCCTTCAAAATAGTCACTACAATTATTTGTTTTTCCATTACTGCTAGAAAAAAACAATGCAGATATATAATCTCCTTTATACATCAATACTTCATTATTCGTTTCATCAATTGCTTTTTTTATCTTCTTACTATATTCATCATACTGCTTACCCCATTTTTTCTTTGCTTCTTTCTCATTTAAATAAACCTGTGTATTTGTTGTATTATCTACATTTAATTTTCTAGACAATACAAAAGTACGACTTGCCACAACTTGTGCTTTTAATGCTTCTATTTCAAAATGTAAGGGCATTTCTCCTGCAACAACCCCAAACAAATAATCATCAAGCTTTACTTTCTGACTCCCTTCTTTACTTTTTACATTTACAATAATATCTTGTTTTTGTGTTTTAATAATATATTCTGATAAATCACTTTGATTATATGTTAATACAAATAAACATATAAAAATAAAAAGAAGTTTTAATAATAGTATTCTCATAGAATACTATATGTTAAAACTTCTTAATTATGAAAAAAGATTTATATTTGTAAAATTAATAATAAAAGATCCAAATAAATATCCTAATACAATTGATGCCATTATATAAAATAAATAGAATTCTTTTATTTTACTTCTTTTAATATAATCCTCATACTTAAAACAGCTTAAAGAAAACATCGCCATAACTATAGATATAATATAAATTGTTAATTGAATAAATTTATACAAAGCAATCACTCCTTTTCCTTATTATATATTTCTTTTCCCACAATAACAACATTATGTTATAATCAAAGTTGAGGTGAGAACATGGAAATTAGAAAAGCACTTTATGATGATATAAATGATATGATGAAAATTATTAAAGAAGCTCAAGAATATCTAAAAAGTAAAAATATAGATCAATGGCAGGATGGATATCCTAATCATGATTCTTTTATTGATGATATTAACAAAGGGCATAGTTATGTATTAGTAGATAATAATGAAATTATAGCAACTATGTATTTTTCTTTTGAAGAAGATCCTTGTTATAGAGTGATTGATGGTGCATGGAAAAAAGATGGATTATATGCTGTTATTCATAGAATTGCTGTTTCATCTTCTAGAAAAGGACAGGCAGTTGCTAAAGTATTATTAGATTATGCTGTTAGTGAATGTCATAAAGAAAATGTAGACAGTATTAGAATTGATACTCATATTGATAATCTTTCTATGCAAAGATTTTTATATAAAAATGGTTTTGAGTTATGTGGGACTATTACTCTAATGAGTGGTGCAAGTCGTATTGCTTTACAAAAAATATTGGTATAAAAATTATAAATCTTCCATATATTTATATATGGAGGATTTTTTTATGATAACTATAGAATTATATAATATATGTGATCAGATAGAAAAAAACGAGAGTTATGGTGAAGTCATACTTTCCTATGTGAGTGGAATACATTCAGTCATGAGTTTATTCTCTTTACTACTATATGATAGTATAATAGTAGAAGAACATAATATTCCGCTTTCATCTACGTTTAAACAGATAAGTATCGAAGAAATAGACCATCTCTATTTTTTATCTCGATTATGTTATAAACTTGGGTGTGATCCTAGACTTTGGAGTTATGAAAAAGATTGTAAAGATTACTGGTCACCAAGTTATAATATTTATACTCATGATACATCTATACTTATAGATATGATTATATCTTATAAAAAGAAATTAATTTCTTTTTATAAAGAAGGTATCAATAATATTGATGATAAGGGTATTAAAAAAATACTTCATCATTTTATTATTGAAGAACAAAAACATATAAACATGATAAAAAGCCCCTAAGGGCTTTTTTTATTCTATAGGCTGCTGATAAAAACGTCCTACTATTTCTTTAGATCTAATGACATTAATGAATACTGTTGGATCTATTTCTTTTACTGTTCTTTCTACCATTTTTATCTCATCTGCACCCAATACTGTATAAAGCATTGTTTTATTTTCTTTTAAATAACATCCTTCACCTTCGAATCTTGTTACCCCATGATGTGTCAATTTCATAATATGCTCTGCAACTTCATTAGGTTTTTGTGTAACAATAAACAATGTTTCCTTACTTCCAGTCTTATTCATCCTTTCAATAACTTGAGTAGATACAAACTGGAATATAATTGAATACATTGCTTCTTCAAATCCAAAGATTAAGCTCGCACATGTAAGTATAACAACATTAATTCCAAATACAAAACTCCAGCTAGGCTTCTTTAATTTTTGTGATAAGTAGACTGCTATAAAATCAGTTCCTCCACTAGATGCTCTTCCTTTTAATGCAATCGCAATTGCTGTTCCATTTAATATTCCACCAAATACTGAAACTAATAATGGATCATAAGTAATAGGCGTAACTGGAATAATATCTACAAGGAATGAATTTAAGAAAATCATCAAGATTGTAAACATTGTAAATTTTTTACCTATCATTTTAAATCCTATCACTGCTGGCACAACATTTAATGTCATATTAATAAAAGAATAAGGAATACTTATATGAAGAAACATTTCACATGTTCTTTGAATAAGTAATGATAAACCTGTAAATCCTCCAGGTATAAGATTACCTGCTCTTACAAATGACTTAATATTTGCAGCCATTAATAATGCTGCAATAGTGACTAATACAATTGATTTTATATTTTTTATTAATTGCTGTTTATTTTTAGTATCCATAACATTCATCTCCGATGTCATTATACTCTTGATTTTAAAGAAGCACAATATGCTTTATACTCTTAGCTTTCCTTCTTTTAATAAATTTAATAACTGTAAGTTTTGCTCTGCCGTTCCTTTATAATCATTAATTCCATTATTTCTAGCAATCACTCTTCTATTTTCAAATGAATGATCTATTCCTATTTCATTCAATGCATTTACAAATGAATCACCTTGATAATTAGGATGTGATGCAAAATTATTTTTACCAATAATACTTTCATTATTAATCCATCCAATTCCTTCACCTACAAGATAAGGATTTCTCTTTCCATCTTCAATTCTTGTAATCACTCCATGATTCATATATGGAATAAGTGGAATTGTACTTTCAGAAGAAATAAATATTCTATCAAATCTCACATGATCTCCTACTCTATATTGAGTCTGAGGTATTAAATTATTTCCATAATTATTAAATCCCCCACTTACAATAATATTTTCAAAATCTTTATAAGCAATATTTCTATCTACTAAAGCATTAATCCCTAATACTCTTCCTCTATCTGTATATTGCCACATATCAAAACCACTTACACCTAATTCATCATTAAACCTTGCAATCCATCTTGTGTATCTTTTAAATAATGGACCTGTTAATTTTGTATTCCACCAATTATATGATGCATAAAACCCTACATAATATTTACTTTTTTCCATTTCATTTGCCCATGCTCTACAATTACGTTCTATCTGATCATTAGACAATCTTAAAATCTTAGGATCTTCTAAATCTAAATATATAGGATAAGACATCTTATAATTTTGTACTAATCTTAATATATGTTTAGCCTCACTTATTGCATCTCTTTCATTTTGTGCATATGAATACAAGTATACACCAAAAGGAATATTTAACCTTGTACACTCATCTGCATTTCTTTTAAATGTAGGATCATCCTGTCCAGGTATATCCTGCCCATATCCACATCTCAATATTGCAAAATCAATATTGTCTTTTACTAAATCCCAATCTATAACACCTTGATATTGTGAAACATCAATACCTTCATTATTCATAAAATTACCTCCATTTTAATATATGTATAAATATGAAATGTGTTTTATAATTTTGTCTTTATTTTTGTTTTTATTTTTTTTATCATATTATTGAGGTGATTTTATGAATTTATTTTTATGTGAACCTATTCATCCTACTGCATATGATCTTATTTCAAAAGAAGTTAATATTATTAATGATATAAACGATATATCTCAATGTGAAATTATCATTAATAGAAATATAAAAATGGATGAACAATTTTTATCTCAATGTCATAATTTAAAACTTGTTATTATTCATGGATCTGGATGTGATGATGTTGATATTGATTACTTAAATAAACATCATATTCAATTATTAAATACTCCAGGTCTTAATTCATTAAGTGTAGCTGAATTAATCGTTAATATGATGCTTCAATTAGTTAGAAAAACATATGTTATTCAAAATGATTTTAAAAATAATAAAATACATTCTGTTGCACCAAGTCATTATAACTCACATGAACTTTCATATAAAAAAGTCGGGTTTATTGGTTTTGGTGAAATTTCGAAAAAAACTCTTACAATTTTAAAATATGGTTTTCAAAATGAAATCTATGCTTATTCACGTTCTTTAACTCAAGATATAGCTGATTCTTTTGGTATTCATTATTGTAAAGATATGAATACATTATTATCACAATGTGATTTTATTTGTGTTAATACTCCTCTTAATGAAAAGACGTATCATATGATATCTTATAATGAATTCAATATAATGAAAAATACTGCTTATCTGATTAATACATCTAGAGGTGGGATTGTAGATAGTGACGCTTTATATGATGCTTTAATTCATCATAAAATTGCAGGTGCAGGTATTGATGTTATTGAGGGAGAACCTATAACAGCTAATCATCCAATATGTCATTTAGATAATGTTATCTATACTCCTCACATTGGCGGTTCTACAGATGAAGCATTAGAAAGAATTGGATTAAAAATACTTGAATATATCAAAGAATTTAAAAAACAACGTAAAACGGATAAACTTTAAAAATAGTAAATAATGTTATTTTTTTAGCAATATTTTATGTTATAATGACACTGAGGTGATAGAGTGAAAAAACATAGAATCTTAAAAATAGTATTAGGTATGGGATTATTAGTAACAGTACTTCCATTAAATCAGATTAAAGCTGTTGACTTTGATGGCCATGAAGATACTTATATCAAATTATGCTCATCTAAACTTACTAGTTCAAATAAAACAATCTGTAAAGAGTTTAACAAACACTTAGATAAAAAATATGCTGAATTAAAAGAAGATTTAAAAGAAACTAAAAAGGAATTAAATGAAACAAACAAAACAATTGAAGAAGTAGAAGATAAATTATCTTCTTTATCTTCTGAAGTTAATAAAATTGAAAAAGATATTACTTACATTACATCTTCAATAAAAAATCTTGAAGCAAGTATTCAACAAAAAGAAGATGAAATGAAAGAACGTTTATATGTAATGCAATCTACATATAATTCTAATATCATGATTAACTTTATCTTTGGTTCAGAAGATTTCTCAACTTTATTTTCACGTTTATCAAGTTTAACTGATATTACATCTTATGAAAAAGAAGTTTTAACTGAATTAGCTTTTGAAAAAGAAAGTCTTAATAACCAACGTCTTTCTTTAAATAATGCAAAAAAATTAGTTCAACAAAAGTTAAACAAACAAAAACAATTGCAAGATGAACTTGTTGAGTTAAAATTAAAGCAACAAAATCAAATAAAAGAAGATCAGATTCAAGCTAATGAAATTTCAGCAGCACAAAAGAAAATTGATGCAGCCCTAGAAGCATTAATTTCTCATGCTCCTAGTGGTTCATTAAATGGAGCTGGTTATGTTCCTGGTGACTCTGAAGTTGGTAATAGCATTGCTAAAAAAGCATTAACTCGTTTAGGATGCAGATATTGGTGGGGTGCTCCTGGTGGAGGTTATGGTGATGGTCAAGGATTAGACAATCCAAATGCGATTTACTTTGACTGTTCTGGTTTAGTTGCCTGGGCACACAGACAAACTGGAGTATACATTGGAAGAAATACTGCAGCAGGATATGCAAGTTCTGGTATGGCAGTTTCAAGAAATCAATTACAGCCTGGTGACGTTATTACTTTTAACTATGGTAGTGGTGTTACTCATATCGGTATCTATATTGGAGGAGGAAGTTTCGTACATGCTTCTGGATATGGTTCTGGAGTTAGAGGACAATATCCAACTCAACATGTTATGGTTTCTCAATTAGATGGATACTGGAGTAATTACGTATATAATTACAGAAGATTATATTAATTATCTCTCATTAAGGTAGCTATAAGCTACCTTTTTTATTGTATACAATTTTATAAAATGTTTCACGTGAAACAAAAAAAGAAGTAACAACGTTACTTCTTATGATATTCATTATAAACAATATTCTTACTTACGCCTCTAATTTTAGC
>JAZLDV010000042.1:0-2313 GCA_045614925.1 Coprobacillaceae bacterium
GCAGATATTGTTATTGAAGATACAGTTAATATTGAAAATGAAACTAATATTAATTTAAATGGTTATAAGTTAACTGCTTCTGTATTAGAAGCAAAAGCAGATACAACTATAAAAAATGGAACTTTAGTACATGGTAAAAGTACTTATCCAGCAGTTTCTGTTTCTAATGGGACATTAAAAATGGAAGATGTAACTGTGGTGTGTGAAGAATATTGTAATTTAGTTGAAGACTCAGGTGCACAGGCTGCAGAATATAGTGCATTTACAGTATGGGGTGGAGAAGCAATTTTAAATAATTGTGATATCATCGCTAAAACTGAAGTAAAACGTTATTCTAATACAGTTATTGGAGTAGCTGTTCATGGTGGTGAATTCACTATGAATGGTGGAAGTATTACGGTTGAAAATGCAGGAAGCACTGCTCAAAAATATAATTATGAAGCAGCATTTTTTACTGGTGGAAATGGTGAAAAAGTTGTTAATTTAAATAATGTAGATATCAATGTAGGTCCTAATGCAGATTATCTAATTACATTTGGTGGACATACAATTATTAATACAACTGATGCAGCTGATAGCTGGAATGGACAAGTTACTGCAAAATATGGTTCAACTTATACAGTGAATTATATTAAATAATATATAAGACAGATGGATAAATATCCATCTGTTTTCTTTTGGATTAGTAAATATAAATTTTGTAAGAAATACCATAATATGGTATAGTAAAGACATAGAGAAAGGAGAAAAAATATGAAAAAAATGATGATTAAATTACTTGTGTTTTGCATGAGTATACAAAGTATGCTTTTATTTCATGTAAATGAAAATGAAGTGTATGCACAAGCTACAAATGTTGCATTGAATAAAGAAGTCAGTGCATCAGGTGTAGAAGTAGAAGGAAAGTGGGGGCCTGAAAAAGCGGTAGATGGTGATAAAACGACAGCTGATAGTCGCTGGTCATCAGCATTTATGAAAAGTTCAGGTATGACTGATAGTAGTACTCAGACACCTCAATGGATTATTATTGACTTAGCTGCTAAAGAAACAATTGTTGATTCAATTGAAATTGTATATCACTTAAAAGTTTGGAGTACATCCTATAAAATTCAAACAAGTGATACTATTGATGGAACATATGAAGATGTATATACAATGAGTAGAGCTTCTTCATCATCTAACTCTGTTACTGACACTATTGATGCAAATAGTATGAGTAAGAATGTGTTAAAAAGATATGTAAAATTCTATTTTGAAAAGCTTAATGTTCAAGCTGGAGGAAATGCATTATCTATTAAAGAAATCACTATTATGGGAAATCAAAATGGTGTAGTAGAAAAAGAATTAAGTGCCAAAGAAGCATTAGCACAAATTCAAAATTTAAATGTTTCTGCTACTGATAAAGAATTAATTATTCCTAGTATTGCTGATAATATTGAAATCAGTGTACATGGAAGTGAAGTTGAACAAATATTGGATAATAATGGTAACATTTCTCCATATCATATTGGTACACGTACATTTAATGTTATTTTAAAAGCAGTGAATAAAAATAACAGTAATGATACTGCTACAAAAAGCTTTAATGTAACAGTACCTGGTAATGAATCTTTATATAGAGATTTATTTAAGGTGAATTCTAAGCCTAATGCTAAACCTGCAGTATTACCATCAATTCAGGAATGGTATGGTTTACAAGGACAATTTGTATTAAATAAAGATTCTAAAATTATTATTAATGATAAAGCAAATGTTAATTTAAAACAGGCTGCATTAGAAATGCAGACTGATTTAGAAGAAATCTGTGGTATGAAATTAGAGATTATTGAAGGTAAAGCACCAAGTGCAAATAATATCTATATTGAATCACAAAAAGAAGATGTTTATGGTAGTGGAAAAGAAGGATATTTTATTATTAATGATGATAAAGGGATTGAAATCTATTCATCTACTTATACTGGAGCATTATATGGGACAGTGACAATTGAACAAATTTTACATTTAGATGAAGATCATTTAATTGTTCCTAAAGGAATTATTAGAGATTATCCAATACATGAAGTACGTGGAGTTATGTTTGATATTGCTAGAATTCCTACACGTTATCAATTCTTAAAAGATTATACTAAGATCTTTAAATGGTATAAATTAAATGAATTACAATTACATATTAATGATAATCAATGGTCTGATCCAGCTTATTCACCATCTTATGATGATTGGGCTATTACAGAAGCATCACATAGATTATGGTCTGATTTATTCCCATCTTTAGCAACTCAAAAATCTAAATTTGAGTTAAATGGGGATAAT
>JAZLDV010000043.1:0-3974 GCA_045614925.1 Coprobacillaceae bacterium
TTGTTCAAGAGCTTGTGCTAATGGACATAAACATAGTGATGAAACTAAAGAAAAAATTAGAACTAGTATATTAAAATATTGTAAAGATAATAATAAAGAACGTATACAAAAGTATTGTAAAAATTGTGGAAAAGAGCTAAGTAACAATAATAAAAGCGGATATTGTGCAAAATGTTTACCACGAATAGAAGAATATAAAAATAAATTATCTAATGCATTAAAAAATAAAACTGGTGGTTATAGAAAAGGTTCAGGATATGGTAAAGGAGGTTGGTATAAAGGATATTATTGTGATAGTTCTTGGGAATTAGCATTTGTAATTTATAACTTAGAACATAATATAAAATTTGAAAGAAATAAAAAACAATTTGCATATATTTTTGAAGAAAAACTGCATAATTATATACCCGATTGGATAGTTAATAATGAATATGTTGAAATTAAAGGATATTGGACTGAACAATGGCAAGCAAAGTTAGATCAATTTCCTGAAGAAGAAACACTTATTGTATTAACTAAAATAGAAATGCAACCTTATATAGATTATGTAATTGAAAAATATGGAAAAGACTATATAAAGTTATATGAATAAAATTTTGGGCTGTTAGTTCAATTGGAAAAACACTTGCCTTGCACGCAAGAATTAGGGGGTCGGATCCCCTACGGTCCATTAAAAATTCTTGAGGGTCTAAAGTGAAGCCCGCTTAGACACGTATCAGAACAATGATAAAAGATTGGTTGAACTCCAGTTGGATCCTTAAGTAAACATGGTCCTATCGTCTACGGTAGATTAGGATATATCCCTCTCAAGGATATGAATTTGGTTTGACCCCAAATAGGACTACTAAAATTTTACTCGATTAACTCAGTTGGTTCAGAGTGACGCTTTGACTAAGCGTAAGTCATAGGTTCGAATCCTTTATCGAGTACTAAATGCCTGGTTAACTCAGTTGGTTCAGAGTGACTGTTTTACACGCAGTAAGTCAAAGGTTCGACTCCTTTACCGGGTACTAAAAATTATTGACATTGGACACATCTAAGTCAATAACTGGATCACTGAATAATGTCAATATCTATCGGCATATAGTGTAATTGGTTAACACGCCCGTCTGATACGCGGGAAACATTGCTTGTCCTAGTTCGAGTCTAGGTATGCCGACTAAAATTATCTGCGTCTAGTGTAATTGGTTAACACGCCACTCTGATAAAGTGGAAACATTGCTTTGTCCTGGTTCAAGTCCAGGGTCGCAGACTATTAAAAATAGGGTTGACAAAAGTCAATCCTTTTTTTATATTTAAAAAAGAAGGACTTTTATGAATCCAACATTTTATTTTATTACTGGTATATTAGTTTATATTACTAGTCTTTTTACTCTTATAATAGCGATTTGTTTCATTATGGGCATATTTGCATCTACTACAAATTTTAATGCAAGAGAACGTCTTTTGTGTTTTTTTAGCGGTTTAGTATTTGCTGCACTTACATTATTAGGTTATAATTGTGCAGAAAAATTACTAAATCCAAACTCAGAAGCAATATATCAACGTGTTATTGAAGAAAAACCAAAATGTGATATTAAATCTATTACATGTATGAAGGAAATGACTGAATGGTTAAAAGATTCAAGCGATGCATATATGATATATCACTTAGATTCTGTAAATGCAGCAAATGATTATAATAAGGCAGTAAAACATGAATGATGTTGAACTAACAGACGAAGAAATGAATTTAATTCCATATCGTAGTGAAATTCAAGATATTCTTGAAAAAGAAAATATGGTTGAATTTCGTGATGGTATAGGTCTCGTTCAGACTAGCACTGCTGAAGAAGTTTTTAGTGCTGGATGTCAATATATTTTAGAATTATTAAAACAAGAAGGAAAACTATAATGATTGTAGTAAAACATAAAGATAAGATAATTAATTTTGTTGATAGTCCACAAAAAGCAGAAATGTATATTGGAACAATATGCGAAAATTTGTCAGAAGATAAACATGGCGAATTTACATGGTCAGAAATTTCGGATTTGGATTTTAGACTATGGGCATTAAATGAAATCAATAGGCTTAATAATGAACTTAATGCAGTTAAATCTATGGTTCATATGAAGTATTAAGATTTTAAGGGTTGACATAAGTCAACTCTTTTTCTATATTATATTAAAAAGGAGTATTTTCATGATAATGGAAAAATATAATCGTCTTATCAAAGAATATGAAAGAGATTATGAAGGATTTGATTTTACTACTCAGGTATTTACATCTGAAGAAAGAATCTATCTTATTATTCGTAATGAAAATGGTGACGATTTAATAAAGTTAAATTTTGATTATTTTCCAGAAATGCAATATGGTGAATTAGAATTTAATCTTGAATATCTTAATTGTGAGAAATACTCAATGAATAAAGCTGAAGAAACTGTAGTAAATAAAGTTCTTTACGATTTTGAACAGGATGAAGCATAATGGGTAAATTAGTTCCTCTTAATAAAATTTTTTCTTTTACTAAAAAAGATAAAAAATCTATTGAAGAAGCGTTTGAATTAAAAGATCCTTTTGATGAAAATGTTTTTCCTTATAGTGAAATTCCAGATAAAGATTGTATTTATACAAAAGACGACTGCAATACTAAACTTGCATATGTAAGTTATATTGGTGATTTGTATAACTGGGATTGGATGTTCCGTGAACGCGGTTTCAGAATTGTGATGTCAGGATATGGTTTTTCTGATAATGCATCTCAAGTTATTCATTATGCAAAAAAAGAAATGGAAGATGTCGATAAAGATTATTGCATTTTATTAAGACCATTTAAACCGACAAATGATATGGATGAAAAATTCTGTTATAGAAACGGTCCATATATTGGTGTTCTTGAAAAACCACCTCATGAAGGAACATTATATGGTGTGAAAATTCCAAATGATATGGATGTTATGTTCCAATTTTCCATTTATACAAAAAAGGAATTTAAACATGATTAATGGTGTAAATGTATGGCATGTTATAATGCTAGCATGCAGTTTGTTTAATTTCTTTTACATTTTATACGCCTTCTTAAAAGAAGACGGTTTTGATGGTTTTGATAACTGTTTATTTAGTGCTATTATGATGTTGTTTTGTGCAGTAACATCTGTTTTTGGAACATTTGGTATTATCATTTGGGAATTTGCTAGCTTTATTAATAATGCACCAAAAAGAGAATATAGTCGTAAAAATAAATTAAGATTGTTAATTGATGATTTTAATGATATAGTAAAGAAAAAATAAATATGAGTAATGTAAAACAAGGTTATAGATTAAATATCCATTATCAAGTTTACGATGGTTATATGGGTTTTGATGATTGGGATGATAAATATACAGAAGAATATTTTGAATCAAATTTGTTTGGTAATGAATTAAATCAAGCAATGACTGATTTTGCAAAATCCAAATATAAACATTTTAAAGATATTAAAAGTGTAACATATCTTGGTCCGGTTAAAGAACAAGATGATGAAGTAGAAATCGTAAAACCTGCAGTTAAGCGAAATTTTGTTTGCAATAATTGTGGAACAGAATTTAATGTTTTACAATATAAGTGTGAACATAGACAAACTGGACTTAATGAATATCATTATACTTATTCTTGTCCAGAATGTCATGAACTTTGTTATTCTTATAAGGAAGCTAAATAATGACAGACGAAGAAGCTTTACATTATTTTAAACATTCATACTTTGATCCTGAAGGTCAAGGATTACATCAACTTGTTTATAAACAAACTGAATATTGGATTTGTCTTAATTTTATGTTAGATAATCATCCTGAATGGAGAACTTGTGATCCTAAAGAAATTATGGAATATGTAATGCCAAAATTTAGAGGTTGTGCAAATCCAGTTAATATTATGAAATGGATTCAACATATACAGGATAGGCTAGGTAAATAAATGTATCAGTATTTTAAAGAGGTTCTTGAAGAAAAC
>JAZLDV010000044.1:0-76953 GCA_045614925.1 Coprobacillaceae bacterium
TGCTATCGCTAGTGGATACTTCAACTTATTAAGATTTGATCCACGTTTAGAAGAAGAAGGTAAAAACCCATTACAATTAGATTCTAAAGAACCTGACTTCTCATTATTCAGAGAATTCTTATTAAGCGAAAACCGTTTTGCTCAATTAACAAAAATTAATCCAGAACATGCTGATGAATTAATGGCTAAATGTGAAAAAGATGCTATGAAACGTCGTGCTCGTTTAGAAAGAATGGCTAAAGATTAATAAATAAACAAACACCTATCAAATTTTGATAGGTGTTTTTATTTCGACGTTTTTTTTAAATGAATTAGTATATAGTTATATAGGGGTGAATCTATGGAGGTCTATGTAGAAGTCGTTTATATACTTAATTGTATATTATTATTTTTTACATTAGAAATACTCTTTTTCTTGTTAAATTGTCAAATTGATTTAAAAAAACTTTTCCAGTATGTTTTAACCTACAATATATCTCTTGTTTTTTTATATGTAGATCTTATACATGGATTCATCCTTTTTTATTTTTTTATTATTACATTACTGATTTTCAAAAAAGAAGTCTATATATTTTATCCTCTATTTTTATTTATATATGTATCTATTATAACATTTATAAATCGTATATTACCTTCGTCATATATATTTCAAGGTATACTGCTGGTAGAATCAGTTAATGAAGTATTTTATGGATTAATAATTATTATGATTATTAGTTTATTTTATTTTTATATTTATTATTGTAAGAATAAATTAAAGGATTTTATAGTGGATGTGGAGTTTGAATCAATTGGGACTAAAGGTCTTATTGATACTGGTCATAATGTATTTTATAAAGGGTATCCAGTAATATTTATTAACAAAAAATATCTTTTACACTATAAAACTGTTGACACTTTAACGGTTAATACTGTTTTAGGTAATGAAACATTAGATATTGTTGTTGTAAAAAATATAAAAATAAATAAGAAAATTATTAGAGAATGTTATGTTGCTTTGATTGAAGAATGTGAATTTGACTGCATTATAAATTATGAAACATTGGGAGGTTATTTATGTTTATAAATTTATTAAAAAGATTATTTTCTAAAAGAAAATCGATTTTTTATATAGGAAGAAATGATGTATTAAAAGCTCCTTTAAAACAAAAGGAAGAATCTGAAGCATTGATAAAAATGAAGAATGGTGATTTATCAGCAAGAGATTTATTAATAGAACATAATTTAAGACTCGTTGTTTATGTTGCTAAAAAATATGATAATATTCCTAATGGTACATTAGAAGATATTATTAGTATAGGTACTATTGGTTTAGTTAAAGCAGTTAATACTTTTGATGTGGATAAAAATATAAAACTTGCGACATATGCATCGAGATGTATAGAAAATGAAATATTAATGTATTTAAGAAAGAACAACAAGACTAGATATGAAATTTCATTAGATGAACCTTTAAAAGTAGACTATGATGGTAATGAACTTTTACTTTCCGATATAGTAGGTACTGAAAATGAAATAATACAGGATGAAATAAAGCATAATCAGCAAAAAGAAATGTTTTATAATAGTTTAGATTGTTTAAGTAAAAGGGAAAAAGAAATACTAGAATTAAGATATGGATTAACAGGAAATGAAGAATTAACACAAAAAGATGTTGCAATATTATTAGGTATATCTCAATCATATATTTCAAGGCTTGAAAAAAAGATTATAAAAAAATTAAGAAATAAATTAAATTTTGATGAATAATGTCTAAATAAATAGGTGAGACTTCTAAAAAGGAGTCATGCTTATGTCAAAATACAAAATAGAATTGAATGGTTATTCATTTTATGAACAAAAACAGTTAACTCATTTAGAAACTATGGAATTATTATCGATTTATCAGCAAGATAAAAATGAACAAGCAAAAGAAAAACTAATTTATTCAAATTTGAAACTTGTATTATCTTTAGTAGCGAAATATTCGAAAAACAATGACAATATGGAAGATTTGTTTCAAGTTGGAATAATTGGACTTATAAAAGCTATAGAAAATTTTAATCTATCGTATAATCTTAAATTTTCTACTTATGCAGTTCCTTTGATTTTAGGGGAAATAAAAAAATATATTAGAGATAATTCTTCATTAAGAATTCCACGATCATTAAGAGATGTTGCTTATAAGATAATGAACGAAAATGAAGATTATTTAAAAACATATAACAAAGATGCAAGTGTTGATGAATTGTCACATCGATTAGGTATAGATCAATATACTATAGTTGAAGCTATATCATCTACAAATCAGATTACATCTTTATCACAAGAAATACAAAATGATGGGCAAGGAAGCATAGATTTAGAAAGTCAGATTCCTGATTTACACAATAATTATGATCATCTTAATGATATGATTGATTTAAAAAATGCTTTAAATAAATTATCAGATTTAGAATATAACATCTTAAATAAACGTTACTATGATGGTAAAACACAAATGGATTTAGCTGAAGAATTATCAGTATCACAAGCACAAATATCTAGAATAGAAAAGAGGGCATTATCGAATTTAAAAAAAATAATGAGCATATAGTAGATGAGGTGAATTATATGCGTTTTCTATGTATGCAAAGTAAAGATGTAATTAACATATGTAATGGCAAAAAGGTTGGTTTTGTATCAGATGTTGAAATAGACGTCATGTGCTATAGTATTTTAGGTATATATGTAGAAAGAAATTGTTATACTAAACTTTTAATGTTTTTTAAAGCACCACCAACAATTTATATTCCTAAAGAGAATATAATGAGCATTGGTGAAGATGTAATTATAGTGAATATACCTGAAAATTAAGATTATCTTCTTTTTTTCGATAAATAATTATGATATAATTATTTAGTAGAAATAGTATTATGGAGGTTATTTATGGCTAATATTAATAAATTAAAAGATTGGTTTTTTGATGATGAACCAGTAAAAGAAGATAAAGTAATTGAATCAGTTGAATTAAATGAAGAAGTTGAAGAAACTACAAGAACAAGTAGTTTTGAAAAAGCAAAATCTGCAAAAGTAAGTGATGCAGTTAAAGCTTTAAATGCAAATAAAGATAGTCATTTAGTATTATTTGAACCAAGAGCATATCGTGATTCACAAGAAATTGCTATTTATTTAAAACAAAAGAAAGCGACAGTTGTTAATTTACATCGTTTAAATAGAGAATTAAGTAAACGTGTAATTGATTTCTTAAGTGGTGTTATTTTTGCAATTGATGGAGATATCCAACAAATTGGGCCAAGCATTTTCTTATGTACTCCAAAAAATATCGGAGTAAGCGGAAATATTACAATGGAAGCTTTAGGTAACGAAGAATAATAAGTATTAGCTTTGCTAATACTTTCTTTTATATGTTTGAACATTATAAAGGTGACGAAGTCTTTGTTAAAAAGATTTTAGATTTCAAAAATCAGGCTGAGTTTAATCAAAGAATTATTCTTACTCCTTTTTATAATCCGCATGAACAAGATATTGTTTATAAAGTTATAGGTAATCAATTAAAAGTTGAAAGTCTAGGAGGAATATTAGGTGCAGAAAACCAAAGAATGATTATATGCCCTGATTTTTATGATTTATATAAAGAAGATTTTGAGATTTCTGTTGTAGAAGTAATATATAATCCTCAATTTGGCAAGTTAAAACATAAAGATGTTTTAGGTGCATTAATGAATTTAGGAATCAAACGAGAATGTATTGGAGATATATATGATGGAGAACGATTGATATTTGCTTGTACAACACAATCTTATCCATATATTAGAGATAATTTAAAACAAATAAAACGATCAAAAATTAATCTTAAAGAAATAACTGAAGAAGTTGAAATAAAAAAAGAAATGATTTCTAAGGTCTTTTTTGTTTCAAGTATGAGATTAGATAAACTGATTGCTGCTTTTTTTAAGGTGTCTAGACAAAATGCAAGTGAAGCTATTCGTGCAGGACATGTTAAAGTCAATCATAAAGTTATTGAAGAAGTTGATTATTTGTGTCATAATAACGATGTGATATCTTTTAAGAAACATGGTAGAGTCCAATTAAAAGATGAAAATAAGCAATCTAAACAAGGTAATTATGTAGTAACAGGACTTTTTTATAAGTGAGGTGACTTGAATGAGCGAATTTAATAAACAATTTTTTGGTTATAGTAAAGATGAAGTTAACACTATATTAAAAGAACTTCAATTAACAATTGATAAACAGAAAAATACAATTAATGATCTTCAAAGTCAGCTTGGAGCATTAACTGAAGAAAATAATCAATTAAAAAGTAAAATCGAAGTGAGTGTTAAAACGAATGAAGAGATTACTCGTTTAGCTTTAAAAGAAGCAAGCGAATTAATTGAAAAAGCAAAGAGAAATGCCAATATGATTTTAAAGGAATCTATTGAATATGTAAGAGGTTTATCTAAAGACATGGAATCCTTTAAAAAAGAAGCTATTGATTTTAGAACGAATGTAATAAAAATGAGTGAAGAAATGCTAGAAACTATTGACAAATCTGAAATTTTCAGTTTAATTAAAGAAGAAGAAAAATAAATACTTTGAAAGAGAAGGTTTATAATGAATTCTTAGAGAGAACTTGTGGGTGGTGAAAACAAGGAAGATGAAATTATAAAGGATCACTCTGGAGTAGCATCCTGAAATAGAGTAGGGAGAGCCGTTGATCGCGTTAAGATAACAAGTGCATACATTTATAATGTATGAATAAAGGTGGTACCGCGAAATTTCGTCCTTTTTTAAGGACGTTTTTTTATTTTAGAAGAAAGGAAAGAACTCAAATGAATTATAAAGACACATTATTAATGCCAAAAACTGAGTTTGAAATGAGAGGGAATTTACCTAAGAAAGAACCTCTTTTTGTTCAAAGATGGCAAGAAGCTAAAATGTATGAAAAAGTATTAAAACAAAATGAAGGTAATGATAGTTTTGTATTCCATGATGGACCTCCATATGCAAATGGAAATATGCACGTAGGACATATGTTAAACAAAATTATTAAAGACGTTATTTGTCGTTATAAAAACTTACAAGGTTTATATACACCATTTATTCCAGGATGGGATACACATGGTTTACCAATTGAAAATGCAATTCAAAAATTAGGTGTAAACAGAAAAGAATTAAGCACTGCTGATTTTAGAAAAAAATGTTATGAATATGCTTTAAAACAAGTTGAAATCCAAAAAGAACAATGTATTCGTGTTGGTACTTTTGCTGATTACGATAATCCATATGTAACATTATTACCAGAATTCGAAGCAAATCAAATTGATGTTTTTGCTAAAATGGCTATGGATGGTTTAATTTATAAAGGATTAAAACCTGTATATTGGTCTCCTTCAAGTGAATCAGCTTTAGCAGAAGCAGAAGTTGAATATCATGATGTAAAAAGCCCAACTATTTTTGTTAAATTTGCAGTAAAAGATGGAAAAGGAATTTTAGATAATGATACTAGCTTTGTTATTTGGACAACTACTCCTTGGACAATCCCAGCAAACTTAGCAATCTGTTTAAATGAATCTTATGATTATGCATTAGTTCAATCTGAAAAAGGTAAATTAATTGTATTAGAAGAATTAGTAGATTCATTATGGGAAAAATTTGGATTACAAGAAAAAGAAATTTTACAAAGATTTAAAGGTAAAGAATTAGAATTAATTACTTGTCAACATCCTTTATATGATAGAGAATCATTAATTATTTTAGGTGATCACGTTACTGCTGATGCTGGTACAGGATGTGTACATACTGCACCAGGATTTGGTATGGACGACTTTATGGTTGGACAAAAATACGGATTAGATGTTTACTGTAATGTAGATGCTCATGGATGTATGATGGAAGACTGTGGAGAATGGTTAGCTGGTCAATATGTTGAAGATGCAAATAAAACAGTAACTAAAAAATTAGATGAATTAGGAGTTTTATTAAACTTAGAATTCATTACTCATAGTTATCCACATGATTGGAGAACAAAAAAACCTATTATCTTTAGAGCAACTGACCAATGGTTCTGTTCAATTGATAAAATCAGAGAAAAATTATTAAATGAAATTGATGGTGTAAACTGGTTAAATGAATGGGGACATGTAAGAATTTACAACATGATTAGAGATCGTGGTGACTGGTGTATTTCAAGACAAAGACCTGGGGGTGTACCAATTCCTATCATTTATTGTGAAGATGGAACACCAATTATGGAAAAAGAAGTATTTGAACATATTTCTAAATTATTTAGAGAACGTGGTTCAAATGTTTGGTTTGAAGAAGATGTAAAATTCTTATTACCTGAAGGATATACAAATGAACATTCTCCAAACGGTGAATTTAGAAAAGAAAAAGATATTATGGATGTTTGGTTTGATTCTGGTTCTTCACATACAGGATGTATGAGAGAAAGAGGATATCAATATCCAGTTGATTTATATTTTGAAGGTAGTGACCAATATAGAGGATGGTTTAACTCATCATTAATTATTGGAACTGCAGCTCATGGATGTGCTCCATATAAAACAGTATTATCACATGGTTTCGTTTTAGATGGTAAAGGAAACAAAATGTCTAAGTCTTTAGGAAACACTGTTGATCCAATTAAAGTTGTAAATCAATATGGTGCGGATATTTTAAGATTATGGGCAACATCAGTAGCATATCAATCAGATGTTCGTATTTCTGATGATATCATGAAACAAATTGCAGAAAACTACAGAAAAATTAGAAATACTATGAGATTCGTATTAGGAAATATTTCTGATTTTAAACAAAGTGATATTGTAGAAACATCTAAATTAGAAGGTGTAGACCAATACATGTTAGTTAAATTAAATAACTTAGTAAAAGCATATACAGAAGCATATGATAACTATGACTTTGCTGAAGTAAATCAATTAATTTTAAATTGCTTCACTAATACATTAAGTGCTTTCTATATGGACTTCACTAAAGATATCTTATATCTAGAAAAAGCAGATAATTTAAGAAGAAGACAAGTACAAACTGTATTATATCATTATGCAAAAACAATGATGAAATTATTATCTCCTGTATTAGTATTTACTTCAGAAGAATTACATGATCATTTCCATTGTGATGAAAATAAAGCAGAATCAGTATTCTTAGAACCAAAACCTGAATTATTAGAAGTTGAAAATGCTGATGCAGTTGAAGCTTATTATGATCGTTTCTTATTATTAAGAAAAGATGTAATGAAATCTACAGAAGATTTAAGAAATGAAAAAGTGATTAAATCTAATATGGAAGCAAAATTAACTGTTTGCTTAAAAGATGAATTTAAAGATATGGCAGCATTAGAAAAAGAATTACAACAATTATTTATCGTTGCTAAAGTACAATTAGTTGAAGATTCATCTGATTTACAAGAATATGAAACTGCATTTATTAAAGCAGAAAAATTCAATGGTGTACAATGTCCAAGATGCTGGAATTATTTTGAAGAAAGTGAAATGGAAGGCGAATTATGCCACCGTTGTCACTCAGTAATGAATGGATAAAAAATAAGAAATGGCTTTTAGCCATTTCTTTTTAATAATTATGAATAAAAATATAAGTGGAACATTGATGCTTTTAACAGCAGCAATAATATGGGGAAGTTCATTTA
This sequence comes from Coprobacillaceae bacterium, assembly GCA_045614925.1. GTDB lineage: Bacteria > Bacillota_I > Bacilli_A > Erysipelotrichales > Coprobacillaceae > JAZLDV01. The sequence goes on from JAZLDV010000044.1 coordinate 7,655, forward strand.
TTATAATGAAAAATGCAGTTGATTTTTTAACACCTGCAGTTCTTCTTTCCATTAGATTTATTCTGGCATCTGTATTTTTGTTTCTTATTTTTTATAAACAGGTTTTCAATTTTCCTAAAGATAAAATTATAGGTGGTCTTATAACAGGAGTTTGTCTGTTTAGTGCGTATTATATACAAACATGGGGACTATCTTTTACAACTCCTGGTAAAAATGCATTTTTAACAGCTGTTTATTGTGCAATTGTTCCTTTTTTGATTTGGATAATTTATAAAAAGAGACCAGATACGTATAATTTTATTGCGGCTATCTTATGTATTTTAGGAATAGGCTGTATATCATTAGATAAAGATCTTTCAGTAAATATTGGAGATATTCTTACTCTTGGAAGTGGATTTTTATATGCTATACATATCATACTTGTAAATTATTTTTCTCAGGATGCTGATAAAAAAGCATTTACTGTTTATCAGTTTATTGGTGGAAGTATATGTGCAATCATTGTTTCTTTTGTATATGAGGATGTTTCAATTGTTAAATATATTACTCCATCTATTTATATGCAACTTGCATATCTTGCTTTTTTTGCGACTGGTATTGCAATGTTGTGTCAGACTTTAGGACAATCTTATGTCAGTGAATGTAAAGCATCAATCTTATTATCTTTAGAATCAGTTTTTGGAGTATTATTTTCTATTCTATTTTATAATGAAATTGTATCGCTTAAAGTATTTACTGGATTTTTATTTGTATTTATTGCGATTATTGTTTCTGAAACTAAATTATCTTTTTTAAAGAAAGGAGGATAATTATGAAAAAAATCTTAATTTTAATGAGTTTGATTACTGTTTTAACAATGTCTTTTATCCCAGTATATGCATTGGATTTAACTTCAAATTATGCATATCTTGTAGATACAGAAAATGACCTAGTTTATCTTGATGTACGTTCTAATGAAAAAATCTATCCTGCAAGTATGACCAAAATAGTTACATTAATGTGTGCATTAGAAAAAATTGATGATATTTCTAAAGAAGTGATAATCACTTATGAAGATTTAGAGGGATTATATGAAGCAAATGCATCAGTATGTGGTTTGAGTGTCAATGAAAAAGTAACAGTTGAAGATCTTTTATATGGTGTTTTATTACCATCTGGAGCTGATGCATGTAATGCATTAGCGAGAATTACTTATGGAAGCTTGGATCAGTTAGTACAGGCTATGAATGAAAAAGTAAAAGAATTAAATTTAAAAGATACACATTTTGTTAATGTAACAGGACTACATGAAGATGAACATTATACGACATGTCATGATATGGCAAGATTACTAGAAGAAGCGTTAAAAAATGATGTATTTAAAAAGGTATTTGAAGCAAGAGAATATACATCTTCATCATCTAAACATACATGGTATTCTTCTTTAAAAAGAGGAGGTATAACTCTTAATAGAGATACAAGTTGTATTGATGGAGGAAAAAGTGGATTTACATATGAAGCAAACTTAACATATGCTTCTTCAATGACGATAGATAATCATGAAATGATTTGTGTAGTTGCAGATGCACATTATACAAAGGCAAGCAGTAACGTTGCTGACACATTAAATATATATCATGATATTAACGACCATTATAGTAATTTAAATGTTTTTAAATCTAATGATTTATTAAAAACTATTAAAATACAAAAAACTAAACATAATAATTATGAATATTGTATTGATAAAGATATTGATTTATTAATGAAAAATGGAATTTCAAAAGCTGATTTACAAATTGATATTGATATGAATGATGAATATGAAGCACCTTTAGAAAAAGGAACAAAATTAGGAACACTAACTATAAAACATGATGACAAAATATTATATCAAGATGATTTATTATTAAATGAAACAATCGAACCTGATATGATTGGGTTATTATTTTATTATGGACCTTACATTATAAGTGCATTTGTAATTTGTGTGGGATTAGCAGTTATTTATAAAAAATATAAACATTAACATATGATTACAAAATGAAAACTGACCTATATAAAATAGGTCAGTTTTTTATTGATCTTGTGAGCATTTATCTATATCTATAGCTAATACACTCATTAAAACACAAAGAGCATCATGAGAATTATGAATGTCAATTACATAAGTATCACTTAATTTCCATAATTCTTTTGATATTGTAGCAACAATGTTATTAGATGAATCTATAATTTTATAATCAAATCCCAACCAGTCGCCATCAACATTCCATCCATTAAAATCAAATTTATATCTAGATTTAAAGAAAGTTAATTCTCTTTTAATGCATCCTAAAAAAGTATTGTTTGCATAGATTTCAAAACAAGGTAGAAAAGTTAAAACTTTCTGTTTGATAACTCCAACTTCTCTATGTGAAGAATCATATATTCTTAATAAGTGACCCCAAGAAAGTTCACCTTTCACTATATATTCAACATCACCATGTTCATTATAAATATCATAACTGTCAAACCAAGAAAATATTCTTTGCTTAAATAATAGTTTCATTATATCACTCCTTAAAGAGTATTAATTTTTTAAACTTTGTAAAGGTGCAGGAATTTTTCCACCACGATTAATCATGACTTCACTTGATTGTCTGTTGATTTTCATGATTGGACCACTTCCTAATAATCCACCGAATTCAAGAACTTCTCCTTCTTTTTTACCAATAGCAGGAATTGCTCTTACTGCAGTTGTTTTAGAATTGATCATACCAATTGCAGCTTCATCAGCAATAATTGCAGAAATTGTAGATGCTGGTGTATCTCCAGGTAAAACAACCATATCTAATCCAACACTACAAACAGCAGTCATAGCTTCTAATTTTTCTAAAGATAAATATCCATGTTTAGCTGATTCAATCATCCCAGCATCTTCACTTACAGGAATAAATGCACCAGATAATCCACCAACTGAACTACTTGCCATAACTCCACCTTTTTTAACTGCATCGTTAAGCATTGCTAAACAAGCAGTTGTTCCATGTGTACCACATGATTCAATTCCCATTTCTTCTAAGATATAAGCAACTGAATCTCCAACAGCAGGAGTAGGTGCTAAAGATAAGTCAACAATTCCAAAAGGAACACCTAAACGTTTACTTGCTTCACTTCCTACAAGCTGTCCCATACGAGTAATCTTGAATGCTGTTTTTTTAATAATATCAGCTAATTCATCCATTGGAAGATTTTTATCAGCTTTAGCTAATGCTGCTCTAACAACCCCAGGACCACTTACACCAACATTGATAACGCAATCAGCTTCACCAACACCATGGAATGCACCAGCCATGAATGGATTATCATCAGGTGCATTACAGAATACTACTAACTTAGCAGCACCAATACAATCTCTGTCTTTTGTAAGTTCAGCAGCTTCAACAACTTTTTCTCCTAATAATTTTACAGCATCCATATTAATTCCAGCTTTTGTTGAACCAACATTAACTGAACTACATACATAATTTGTTTCTGCTAGTGCTCTAGGAATAGAATGAATTAATTCTAAATCTCCTGCACTAAATCCTTTTTGTACTAATGCAGAATACCCACCGATAAAGTTAACTCCTAATTCAATAGCACATCTTTCTAATGTTTTTGCATATAAAACAGGATCACCACCGCTCACTCCAACTAACATAGAAATAGGAGTGACAGAAATTCTTTTATTAATAACAGGAATTCCATATTCTTTTTCAATATCATTACCAGTTTTTACTAAATCTTTAGCTAATCTTGTAATTTTGTTATAAATCTTTTCACAAGATTTATGAATATCGCTATCAGCACAATCAATTAAAGAAATACCCATTGTAATTGTTCTTACATCAAGATATTCTTCATCAATCATTTTAATCGTTTCTAAAATTTCACTTGTATTAATCATAAACTATCTCCTAAATTCTATGCATAGAGTTAAAAATATCCTGATGCATAACATGTATTTTTAAATTATGTTCTTCTCCATATTGTCCCATATAAGTAACAAAATCTTTAAACTCCACATTTAATTCACTTATATCAACCATCATAATCATAACAAACATTTCTTGCATAATATTTTGACTTACTTCTAAAATATTACCATTTGCTTTAGCAACTTCATTTGAAACATTTGCTAAAATACCACAACAATCTTTACCTAATACACTTACTACAGCTTTCATAAATATCCCCCTTTGAAATAAAAAAAGCTATCTTCATGGACACATAAAAACAGCTTTATCTTCTAAATTTGATAAAACAGATAAACATATTGATATGCACATTAAAAAACACTTTATACATATTCATAAGCCACCTCGCTTTAACACAATTATTATAACATCTTTTATAATTATTTCAATACTGATATAATAGTGAGGAAGGTGATAAAAATGAAAAAAGGACTTATATTTGATTTAGATGGAACACTTATTAATTCATTATATGATTTAGCTTCATCTACAAATAGAGTATTAAAATCAAATAATCTTAATACTCATGAACTTGAAAAATACAATTATTTTATTGGGAATGGCGTTAAAAAACTGATACAAAGAGCTATCGAACCTCATAATGAATTATTTGAAAAATGCTTAGAAGAATTTTATGAAGATTATAACGAACATTGTTTAGATGACACTTATATTTATGAAGGAGTAGATGAATTAATTAATTCTTTATATCAAGAAGGTTATAAACTTGCAGTTGTTACAAATAAGCCACATCATATTGCTGTTAAAATAGTCAATCAATTATTTAAAGATAAATTTATCGTTGTCTATGGTCAGCATGATCCATATCCTACTAAACCTGATAATACATTAGTGTATAAAGCGTTAGAATTAATGAATTTAACAAGTGAGGAGTGTTTTTATGTTGGAGATAGTGATGTAGATGTATTAACTGCTAAAAATGCTCAAATGGACTGTATTGGCGTTAATTGGGGATTTAGAGGTGCTAAAGAATTAAAAGAAGCAGGATCAAAATATGTTGTCTTTGAGCCAATGCAAATAAAGGAGATTTTAAAATGATTGGAATAAGTGCATGTTTAAAAGGAGAAGTGACTACTTATAAAGGAACACATAATTATGTGGATGAGGTCAAATTCATAGATCCATCATTGCTTGTATGTGTATGTCCTGAAGTTGCAGGAGGATTATCTATTCCTAGACCACCTGCTGAAATAGTTTCTACTGAGCCGCTTACAGTCATTAATAACATAGGTGAAGATGTAAGTGAACAATATATAAATGGCTCTTTAAAGTGTTTAGAAATATTTAAGAAGAATAATGTAAAAGTTGCATTGTTAAAGAAAAATAGTCCAAGTTGTGGAAATGATGGAATTTATGATGGAACTTTTTCTCATATTTTAAAAGAAGGTCAGGGGACTTTTGCCTCTTTGTGTACACAATCGGGAATAAAAGTATTTAATGAAAAACAGATTAAAGAGTTTTTTAATTATTTAGAGGAAAATCAAATTAGATACACTCTTGATTAATGATGTATTTTTATAAAAATAATGATATAATTAATCTAATAACCTGATTGGGGGGATTTTATGGTTAAAAAAATTAATTTAAAAGATTCCTGGTATACGGCTATGATTATTATGACTCTAGCTTGGCCAACTATCATAGAACAAGTGATGCAAACTGCAGTTCAATATATTGACACAGCTATGGTTGGTACATTAGGAACTGAAGCAACTGCAGCTGTAGGTGCAACCACAACAATAGGGTGGTTAGTATTTAGTTCAATATCTGCTTTAAGTATTGGTTTTCTTGCTTTTATTGCTAAAGCTTGTGGTGCAAATGATAAAGAAGCTGCTAAAAAAGCAACATCTCAAGCTGTATTAACTGTATGGGTTGTAGGTATATTATTTACTATATTAACTTTAGGATTAAGTGGGGTTATTCCTAAACTGATGCAGGTTGATAAAAATATACAGCCACTTGCAAGTGCTTATTTCTTTATATTGTATCTTCCAATGTTGCCACGTACTGCATCTACTATTTTTGGAACTGTTTTAAGAGGTGCTGGAGATACAAAAACACCAATGAAAGTAGGAATAGTTGTGAATGTACTAAATGTTGTATTAAACTATTTTTTAATATTCGATCCACACACAATTACTATTTTAGGTATTTCAATTTTTATTCCATGTGCGTCTTTAGGTGTCGTTGGTGCTGCAATAGCAAGTGCAATTGCTTTTAGTGTAGGTGGTTTAATGATTACTATTGCATTGCTTAGACATCCACTTGTTTCACCTAGAGGTATGTCTATAAAACCTGATAAAGAAATTTTAAAACCATGTCTTAAAATCGCTATTCCTAATATGTTACAAAGATTTGGGACATCATTAGGATATGTTGCATTTGCTTCAATGATTAATTCTGTAGGTGAAGTTGCAACAGCAGCCCATACAATTGCTAATACCGTTGAATCAGCTTTTTATATTCCAGGATATGGTATGCAAAGTGCTGCAGCAACGTTAACTGGTAATGCATATGGAGCAAAAGATAATAAAAAAATGAAATCATTATCTTTTATGTTTATACCGATAGAAGTTATATTAATGATTATTTCTGGAGGAATGTTATTTGTTAGTGCTCCTTCATTAATGGCTATTTTCTCTTCGTCTAAGGAAGTTATTGATTTAGGAAGTACAGTTTTAAGAATGGTTGCTGTAACTGAACCATTTTATGGTTTAGCTATTATCATTGAAGGTATGATGATGGGAGTAGGGAAAACTAAACAGCCATTTATTTATAATATTATAGGTATGTGGTGTATTCGTATTGTAGGAACATTTATTTGTATTCAATTCTTAGATATGGGATTAATTGCTGCATGGGCATGTATGATTGCACATAATTTATTATTATGTACAATGTTTGTTATTACATTCGTAAAAGGAACATGGAACCCTTTAAATAAAATATATGATTAAAACTGAAAGATTTATTCTTATACAATTAGATGATGACTACATTGAAGATTATTATAATGAATTTAATTCATCTGTTACAAAATATCAATATTTAGATCCATTTGAAAATATTGATGAAGTAAAGAAATATTTTGATTCATCACGCTTTGATCAATCAATAAATAATAGTCTTCATTATCTGATTATATCTCATGATAAAGAATTTATTGGATCAATTCAAATTATAGGACTTAATGAAGATTATCCTGAAATTGGATTATGGATTAAAACATCAAAGCAAAATCAAGGGATAGGACAAGAAATATTAAATAATGTTTTTACATATCTTAGTGAATATTATCCAAAAGAATTATATCTATTTTCAATTGATAAAAGAAATATTGCTAGTTTATCTTTGATTAAAAAATATAAACACGAATTTGCATATAACGATTCAATGATAAATGAGTCAGGAAAAGAATTAGATTGTGTTGTTTATGCAGTTAATATTAAATAAGAACTTTATTAAAAGTTCTTTTTTAGTTCATATAGAATATACAAAGTTAATGTATTATAGTTATAAATAAATATTTGTGTTATAATATGATAGAAAGGAATGATGAAATGCTTAATAAAAGAAAAGTTTTAGTTTCTTTTGTTTTTCTTGTTTATATTGCATTTTTAATTGCAATATTATTCTTAGGTGGCAGACATGCAAGTAGTGATTCATTTAATTCTTATATACAATCTAATGTGAATCTTATACCATTTGATACGATATCTGTTTATTATAATGGTTTTATTCATCATAAATCTTATAGTTTTATTGCTTTAACAAATTTAATTGCAAATTTAATAATTTTTTTACCAATGGGTTTATTTTTACCTTTGTTATTTAATCAGAAAAATCTATTTCGTTTCTCATTTATAATGATTATTATGCTTATAGGTGTAGAATTATTACAATTAATATTAAAAATTGGTATCTTTGATATTGATGATATAATTTTAAATTTTGCAGGTGCATTTATTGGGTATATATTATTTTGCTTTTGTTGTTTTGTGAAAAAATTGAGATAAGGAGTGTAAAAGTATGGGAAATAATCATGAACATGAAGCTCATATTGAGCAAAATCATAAACTATTAAATAAAAATTTTATGGTTGTCGCTTTTATAATTGCGATTGTTATGGCTTTTATTATTCTAATTAGTATAGGAATGAATAATGATATACATCTTTATAATGAAAAACAGATTGAACAAATACAACAGACATTATAACAAAAAAAGGAGATCGTTTAGATCTCCTTTTTTACGACTTGAAATATTTATTATTCTTCTTCGCCTTCATCATAGTTAGCAACATTATGGAAAATTTGGTCAACATCATCACAGTCATTTAATAAGTTCATTAATCTTTCAAATAACATCATATCTTCACCTTCAAGTTCTACTGTTTCTTGAGGTGTAGTAGTGATTTCATCGATATCAAATTCTACATCTTCTTTTGCTGCTTCGATAGCGCTTTTGATTTTATATAAATCAGTTGGTTCACCAATAATTTGGATACGTCCGTCATCTAAAGTTTCGATATCTTTAGCATCAACTTCTCCCATTACTAAAGCTTCTAATACAGCTTCTTCATCCATTCCACCAAATACAATTGTACTTTCTACATCATATAAATAAGATACAGATCCTTCTGCTCCTAATTTTGCTTTTGATTTAGTGAAAGCAGGACGTACTTGTGATAATGTACGATTAACATTATCAGTTAAACATTTAACAATAACAGTACAATTACCAGGACCAAATCCTTCATATTGAACTGGTTCATAGTTTTCAGTTGCACCACTTTTTACTTTATCAATTGCACGTTTAATAACATCTCCAGGTACTTGTTCTTTTTTAGCTTTTTCTACTAAACGTCTTAAAGCTAAGTTTCCATCTAATTCAGTACCACCAGCTTTAGCTGCTAAATAAATTTCTTTACCATAACGAGAATATAATTTAGTTTTCTTAGCTGCAGTTTTAGCCATTGCGACTTTACGTACCTCATGTGCTCTACCCATTGAATGATTCCTCCTTTAAAATTACTTAAGTATTATAAACATTTTTTCACAATTTTTCAATAAAAAATAGCATATTCTAAGTATTTCGTATAAAATAGAGCAGAGGTGATTTGTTTGAAGAAAGTTGTAATTATTGGAGCAGGTGCTTCAGGAGTATATTTATCAATATTATTAATGAAAAAATGTTTTGGTGATATAGAAGTCATTGTGTTAGAACAAAATGCATCACCTTTAAAAAAATTATTAGCGACTGGAAACGGAAGATGTAATCTTTCTAATAAAGATATGGATATCAAATATTTTCAAAGTGATGATTTAGATAAGGTAAAAAATATTATTGAATCATTTGATGTAAAAAAAGAATTTGAAGATATAGGATTAATGAGTGTATATCAGGGAAACTTACTATACCCTAGAAGTGAACAGGCTTTAACTGTTAAAAACATTTTTATTAATGAAGCAGAGAATAATGGGGTTAGATTTATATATAATCAGGAAGTTAAATCTATTGAAAAATCTGATTCATATATTGTTTATACTCAAGACTGTCGATACAGCGCAGATTATGTAATCTTTGCTATGGGAAGTGAAGCAGGTAAGTTATCAGGTATAAATATGAATCGTTATGATATTTTAAAAAATCTTAAATTAAAAGTTGAACCATCAATGCCTTCATTGGTTTCATTAAATACTATTCCTTCTTTTAAATCTTTAAAAGGTGTAAGAGTAAAAGGAACTTTTACGTTATTAGAACATAATCAATGTGTACATAAAGAAAAAGGTGAATTGTTATTTAGTGATTATGGAGTATCAGGTATTGCTGTTATGCAATTATCTTCTTTTATAAAAGAAAATCATAATTATGAAATAAGTATAGACTTATTTGATGATTATTCAAATGAAGAATTATTATCCTTTGTAAAAGATAGATTATCAAAAGGATATGAGCATTTTTATGATGGTTTATTAAATAATAAATTATCACATTATTTTGAATCACAAAATAAGACGAATGCATTAGATATTGTCAGATTACTTAAGGATTTCAGAGTAAAAGTAAAAAGTGTAAGAGATAAAGAATTTGCACAAGTATGCAAAGGTGGATTATTATTAGCAGAAACTGATCATAATTTACAAGTAAAAAAATATCCACATTTATATGTAATAGGAGAAAATTTAAATGTAGCAGGTATGTGTGGAGGATATAATTTGCATTTTGCTTTTGCAAGTGCAAAAGTTGTAGCAGATGCAATAGAAAGGGAAATCTATGTTAAGAATTAATAATATTAAAGTTAATTTACAAAAAAGAAATGATAAAAAGATTTTATCTCAATATTTAAATATTAGAGAAAAAGAAATTTTAGATATCAAAATCGCAAAAATATCCATTGATGCAAGACGTTCAAAAGTGTCTTGGATTATATCATATGATTTTTGTGTAGAAGATGAAGAAAAGATATTAAATGCTTATCCTCAAGTTCAAAGAGTTCAGCCATATGTATATGAATATCTTCCATCAAATGAAGAAAAGACAGTTGTTGTTGGAAGCGGTCCGGCAGGATTATTTTGTGCTTATGTATTAGCTAAATCAGGGAACAAAGTTATTGTTGTTGAACGTGGTAAAAAAATTGAAGATCGTATTTTAGATGTAGAAAATTTAATGCAAAATGGTATTTTAAATAATGAAAGTAATATTGCTTTTGGTGAAGGTGGAGCAGGAACTTTTTCAGATGGAAAATTAACGACTGGTGTAAAAAACAAAAGATTAAAATATGTTTTAGAAACATTTGTTCACTATGGAGCACCTGAGGATATTTTATATTTAGGAAAACCACATATTGGAACTGATTATTTACGTTCAGTTATTGTGAACATGAGAAAAGATATGGAATCAATGGGTGTAGAGTTTTTATTTGAAACTCAAATGATTTCATTTAATGATTTAAGAAATAGTAAAGAAGTCGTTTTAAAACACAATAATAATGAATTTTCTATAAATTGTGATAATATAGTCTTAGCCATAGGTCATAGTGCTAGAGATACATATGAAATGTTATATGAAAAAGGTATGGATATGGAGCAAAAAAGTTTTGCAGTAGGAGTCCGTATTGAACAATTACAAAAAACAATCAATGAAATTCAATACAAAAAAAGTGCAAATTCTTCATTCTTAAAAGCAGCTCCTTATAAATTAGCTGTACATACAAATGACAAAAGAGGAGTTTATACATTCTGTATGTGCCCAGGAGGTTATGTTGTCCCATCGCAACATGAATCACAAACACTATGTGTTAATGGTATGAGTTATTATGCACGTGATGGAGTCAATGCAAACAGTGCAATTTTAGTTAATGTGAATACTGAAGATTATCAGAGTTCACATCCTTTAGCAGGTATTGAATTCCAAAGACAATTAGAACGTAAGGCTTATGAATTAGGGGGAAATAATGGTTTTGCACCTATAAGTAAAGTTGTAGACTACTTAGAAGATAAAGAAACTGTTGTTTTAGGTGATGTCATTCCATCATTTTCATATGGATATACATTAACTAATTTAAATCATTTATTTCCTTCATTTATTAACAAAGCATTAAAAGAAGGTCTAGTGTTAATGAATCAGAAAATGCCAGGATTTATTGATGAACATACAGTTTTAACAGGTGTAGAAGCTAGAAGTTCTGCACCAGTCAGATTGGTGAGAGGATCATCATATCATTCTTCAATTCATAAAATTTATCCAATTGGGGAAGGGGCAGGTTATGCTGGAGGAATTATGTCTGCTGCATTAGATGGAATCTTATGTGCAGAAATGATTTTGAAAGGAGAATAAAATGAAACAGATTGATCAATTATTAAAAAAGATGTCTCCTACAAGATTGATCGCTTTAAGTTTTTTTCTAGTCATATTTGTAGGAGCTATGATATTATCATTAGATATTTGTAATAGAGGAAGTTCAACTTCCTTTATAAATCATTTATTTATTGCTACATCAGCGACATGTGTAACAGGTTTAGTTCCTGTTGTTGTGGCGCAGCAATATAGTTTAGTAGGTCAGATTGTTATTATTATATTAATTCAAATTGGTGGATTAGGATTTTTAACTTTATTAAATGTATTTTATGTATTTATGCATAAAAAACTATCATTAAAAAATAAAATTATGATGCAGGAAGCATTGAATCAGGAATCTTTAAAAGATATAAGTCTATATATCAAAAGAGTATTTCTTTATACATTTACTATCGAATTCATTGGTGCTATTTGTTTGAGTTTTGTATTTATACCTGAATTTGGATTGAAAGGACTATATTATAGTTTATTTCATAGTATATCTGCTTTTTGTAATGCAGGATTTGATGTTTTAGGTCCATCATCTTTAATGCCTTATTATAATCATCTTTGGATTAATATTGTTATTAGTTTATTGATTATAATGGGTGGTATTGGATTTGTCGTAATGATTGAAATTAGACATTCTTTATTGGCATATAAAAATAAATACAAAACATTTTCTTTAAAAAGATATGTACAGTCAATCTCATTACATACAAAAATAGTCTTAATAACAACAGTCATTTTGATTTTATTAGGCATGATTATGTTTTTATTATTAGAATATAATAATCCTGAGACTATAAAAATGATGCCTTTAAAAGATAAATTGATTGTAAGTTATTTTCAATCAGTGACATTAAGAACAGCAGGCTTTGCCTCAGTAGATATGAGTGCTTTAAACCCTGCTACAAAATTAATGATGTCAGTTATTATGTTTATAGGTGGTTCTCCAGCTGGAACAGCTGGTGGTATAAAAACAGTTACTTTTGTTATGATGATTTTACATGTTTATTCTCTAATCAAAGGGAGTGAAAATGTTCATGTTTTTGGTAAGTCCATTGATTCTAATATTATCAAAAGATCTTTATCAATTGTTATTGTGAGTTTTATGATATGTATTAGTGGATTATTCTTATTAAGTGTAAGTGAAAATATTGATTTAGTTGATTTGGTATTTGAAGTATTTTCTGCATTTGCAACTGTAGGATTAACTGCAGGAGTAACGCCAATTCTTAGCGTAAGCGGTAAAATAATTGTTATATTGCTGATGTATATTGGACGTATTGGTCCTATTACAATGGTTTTATTATTTGCAAGTCGATATAATTCAAAGAAAGGAAAAGACATTGTTTATGCAAAAGAAAATGTCTTAATAGGTTAATATATGGATAAACAATATGTTGTGTTAGGATTAGGAATTTTTGGTTCAACTATCTGTAAGACATTATCATCATTTGGATGTGAGGTTTTAGCTGTAGATATTGATAGTGAGTGCGTCGATCGTGTAAGTGAATATACAACAAAAGCAGTTGTTGGAGATATTACTGATAAAGATTTTTTAATTAGTTTAGGAATTGATGAATTTGATGTAGGTATTGTTGCAATTGGTGATCATTTAGAAGAATGTATACTAGGTGTAATGAACTTAAAAGAATTAGGAATTCCATTAGTCATTGCTAAAGCAAGAAATAAACGTTTTAAAGAAGTGTTAGAAAAAGTAGGTGCTGATCGTGTTATTCGTCCTGAAAAAGAAATGGGGATGAAAGTTGCAAGATCACTTCTTAGAAAAAATATTACTGACATGATTGAAATAGACGATAATTATAGTATTGCAGATATGATGGCACCTGCATCATGGGTTGGTAAAACTTTAGCTGAATTAAATGTAAGAGCTAAATATAGTATGAATGTTTTAGGATTAAAAGATCCTCAAACAAAAGTCTTATCATTAAATGTTGATCCACATTATATTATAAAAGAAAACGATGAGTTCTTAATGATAGCAGAAACTGAAAAAATCGAAAAATTTGATTATTTAATTTTAAAGTAAGTTGAAAAACTTACTTTTTTCTTTTCTATTAGCAATTTTTATTATATAAATGTTCATTTAAAGTTAACAACATGATATTATTATATGTATGAGGTGAAAGTGATGAAAGAAAAATTTTTAAGATTCATGCAAGGAAGATATGGTGTCGATGCACTTAATCGCGGATTATTATCTTTGTGTATAGTTTTAATAATTATTAATATATTTGCAGATAGTTTTATTATAACATGTGTTATGTATGGAGTCTGGTTAATTATGATGTTTAGAATGTTTTCAAAAAATATTTATAAACGATATAATGAAAATATGAAATATTTAAGTTATATGAAACCATTGGAAAGATACAAAAATTTATTAGAAAAACAAAAAAATGATCCTAACCATAAATATTTCAGATGTCCATCATGTAAACAATTAGTCAGAGTTCCTAGAGGAAAAGGTAAAATTACAATTACATGTCCAAAATGTCAAAAACAGTTTGATAGAAAAAGTTAGTGAATAGAGGTGATACTATGAATCGTATCATAGGTATAAATTTAGGAAGTATGAATTGTTGTGTTTGTGCCTGCAAGGATAATAAAATGATTATTATACCAAATAGTGAAGGGTATAATGTTACACCATCAGTCATGTCCTACAATAAAGATAATGAATTGTTAATTGGTGTACAAGCAAAAAGACAGTCATTAATCAATATTGAAAATACTTCTTCTTTATTAGAAAATTATTTAAATGATAACCAATCAGATATAAATCAAACATTATTAAAAAGACTCATAGAAAATTCTTCACAATATTTATCAGATCAAATAAATGAAGTTGTATTGGCACTGCCTTATATTGATCGTAATGATTATTCTAAATTGTGTGAACCATTAGGTATAAAAGTAAAACAAACTATTAGTGAATCTGAAGCGATTGCTTTAGCTTATCAGCAAGATCATAATGATGAAATCATTATGATTGTCAATTTAGATGAAGCCTTTTATCATGTTTCAATTGCAGAAATAGAAAAAGATGGAGTTGAAATACTGAGTGAGCAAAGTATTGATTTAAAAGGATATGATTTTACTCAATGTATAAGTGATTATCTTGTAGAAAATTTTTTAGAAGTTCATAACATTGATTTAAGTCATGATTATATTGCATTAAAAAGAATATATGATTCTGCTAATAAGGCAAAAAAAGAGTTATCTTCTTCTTTGTCTTCACGCATTTTGATCCCTTATATCCAAACAAACAAATTTGGTCCTATCAATCTGGATGTTACATTAATGCGATCTAAGTTTAATCATATTTGCAGACATTTAATTTCAAAACTGCAGATACCTATATTTAATGCATTGAATGAAGCAAGGTTATTGCCTGGAGAAATAGATCGTATATTATTAGTTGGAGGAAGTACTCGTATTCCTATTATTCAAGACAAGATAAAAGAAATTGTAGGAATTATGCCTTCTTCTATTTTAAATAATAATGAGTCTATTGCTTTAGGGGCAGCAATATTAGCTAATGATTTAGCATTTATAAAAAAATATAAAGATAAAAATCCAAAATAATATTGGATTTTTTTCGTAAGGAGAAATATATGTATATAGAAAGTGAAAGATTAATTATAAGACCATATACTTTAAATGATATAGAAGATTTGTATCAGATTATATCAGATAAAGAAACAATGAAATATTTTAATAATGTATATAATAGAGAAAGAACACGTTATTGGATTGAATGGAGTATCAATCATTATAATAACTATGGATATTCTTTTTGTGCAGTTATTTTAAAAGAAAATAATAAAATGATTGGTAATTGTGGTTTAACGATGCAAAATATAAATGGAACAATGTGTCCAGAAATAGGGTATCATATTAACAAGCATTACTGGAGACAAGGAATTGGCAGTGAGGCTGCAAAAATGGTGAGAGATTGGGCGTTTTTAAATACACCTTATAATGAATTATATTCTTATATGAGTGAAAATAATATTCCTTCTAGTAAAGTTGCAATTCAAAATGGTATGTCACTTTCTGGCAAATATCAAGAAGAGGGTATAACTTATCTTATATATAAAATCACAAGGACAGAGTGGGAAAATGTGAACAAATGATAAGTTATTCACATTTTGTGGATAATTATACACATTGTGTGTAACAATAATATAATGTGAATAACTTTGTGAATAAATATCAAAATATAATAAAGTTACTCACAAATAGTATGACAGTTCTTTTCATAAATAAAAAAATAGAGTAAAATAGATTCAGGTGATATAGATGAAAATAGGTATTTTTGATTCTGGTATTGGTGGTTTAAGTGTATTGTATGAAGCAATGCAAAGATATCCACATGCTAGTTACATTTATTATGCGGATAAAAAGAATGTTCCATATGGTGAAAAAACAAGAGAACAGGTTTTAGAATATGTAAAAGAGATTTTTGATTTTTTAATTGATAAAGGTTGTGATGCAATTGTTATCGCTTGTAATACAGCAACTTCTGTAGCAACAAAACAATTAAGAAGTACATATCCTATTCCAATTATTGGAATGGAACCAGCGGTTAAAAAAGCTGTTGAACTATATAGACATACAAATAAAAGAATATTAGTTGCAGCAACCCCAATTACCATTACGGGAGATAAATTAAATAAATTAATAGAATCATTGAACTATGATTATATAGATACAATAGCCTTACCAATGCTTGTACGTTTTGCAGAAAAAGGTGATTTTGATTCTTTAGAAGTTAAGCAATATTTACATGATATATTTAAGGATTATAAATTTAATGATTATGAAGCCATTGTATTAGGTTGTACTCATTTTAATTATTTTAAAAAGGAATTAAAGGCTTTATTTGGTGATCATATTCATTTTGTTGATGGAAATCAGGGAACAATAAATCATTTATTGAGTCAATTAGATTTAAAACAAGAGTCACATCATTTAGATATTTATTATTCTAAAGAGAAAATAAATGATGAAGAATTGAATAATATTCAAGTATATTTTAATAAATTAGATGAAGTTTATAATATCTTATAAATTATGTAACTTTTGAATTGATGATTTAAATTAGAAAGGAATATATTATGATCAATATATTTAATAAAGACAAAAATGTTATTAGTGCAAAAAAAGCAAAAGAAATGATGGATACAAGTGATGTTGTTGTGATAGATGTAAGAGAAGAACATGAATATAAAAATGGTCATGTTAAAAATGCTCTTTTAATACCATTAGACACTATAGGTCAAAATAAAGACATTATGCCAAGTTTAGATAAAACATTACTTGTGTATTGTAGAAGCGGTAGAAGAAGTAAAAAAGGAGCAGAACAGTTTAGAAAACTAGGATATCAATCTGTATATGATTTTGGTGGGATTCTAGATTGGCCATATGAAATAGAAAAATAATGATTAAAATAGATTTAACAGATTTTGATGAAGCATATCAGATATTAGAACAATCATTTATTCCTTCAGAACTTAGACCATATGATTACATGAAATTGTTATTTATGAATAATGAATTTTCTATTTATGCTTATAAATATGAACATAAAATTTTAAGTGTTATGATTGTATGGGAATTTGATAGATATGTATATGTAGAAAATTTTGCAACAAAAGAACATATGAGAGGTCAAGGCATTGGTACTAAGATGTTACAATATTTAAAGGAGATATATTCTAAGCAAATAATAGTTTTAGAAGTTGAACCTCCTTTAACTGATTATGAAATAAAAAGAATAGAATTCTATAAACGAAATGAGTTCTGTTTTAATGATTTTCATTATGTACAGCCAGTACTTAGACCGAATTATCCTCAAGTAAATTTACATCTGATGTCATATCCATATCAATTAAATAATAATCAGACTAAAGAAATTAAAAACATATTGTTTAAAAATGTATATAAAGTGAAGTAAATGTGTACTTCACTTTTTTTTATGTTTATGATTTGATATGTAAAAAAATTAGTATATAATAGAATTGTATACCCCCTATAGGGGGAGAGGGAGATTGTATGAAAAAAAGATTTGATGTTATTGGAATGAGCTGTAGTGCATGCAGTGCCCATGTTGAAAAAGCAGTTAGTTCTTTAAATGGTATAAATGATGTTAATGTAAATCTTTTAACGCATTCTATGAATGTTGATTATGATGAAAATATAATCAATGATTTACAAATTATAAAATCTGTTGAAGATGCAGGATATTTTGCTAAATTACAAAATGAAAAAATGGAAACTAAAAAAGAAGACGATTTAAAAAAACGTAAACAATCATTGATATTATCTTTTGTTTTTCTTATTCCGTTGTTTTATATTTCAATGGGACATATGATTGGCTTCCCACTACCTTCTTTATTAACTCAAAAAGAAGGTATGCTGATTTATGCATTATTGCAATTATATCTTGTTATTCCTATTATTTTTATTAATAGACATTATTTTATTAGAGGGTTTAAAGCATTAAAAAATAAATCACCTAATATGGATACATTAATTGCAATGGGATCATTTTTTGCATTCTTTTATAGTAGTTATGCATTATTTATGATGGCTTTTTATTTAGGTAGAGGTAACTTAGAAATTGTTCATGATTTTATGATGAAACTTTATTTTGAATCGTCAGGTATGATTCTTACTTTAATATCATTGGGTAAATATTTAGAAGCGAAATCTAAGAAAAAAACAAGTGAGGCAATAGAAAAACTTATGGGGCTTATGCCAACTTGTGCAACAGTGATTAAGGATGGTCAGGAAGTTATTGTTTCTATTGATGACCTTAAAGTTGGTGATATTGTTGTTGTGAAATCTGGACAGATTATTCCAATGGATGGAATTATTGTAAAAGGGAACTGTTCGGTTGATGAATCTATGATAACAGGAGAAAGTTTACCAGTAGATAAGGGTATTTGTGATACTGTTATTGGTGCGACAGTTAATTTTGAAGGATATGTTCATATTGAAATAACAAAAACGAAAGAAAATGCTGTTTTATCAAAAATAATTGAATTAGTAGAAGAAGCAAGTTCTTCTAAGGCACCAATTGCATCATTAGCTGATCATATCAGTGGTATTTTTGTACCAGCTGTTATGTTTATTTCAATTGTTACATTTATATTATGGATGAGTGTTGGTAAGCAAAGTTTTCATTTTGCTTTAACTTGTGCAATATCTGTTTTAGTTATTTCTTGTCCTTGTGCTTTAGGATTAGCGACTCCAACAGCAATTATGGTGGGTACTGGTAAAGGTGCTCAATTAGGAATTTTAATTAAATCCGCAGAATATTTAGAAACATTGTCTAAGTGTGATACAATTGTATTAGATAAAACAGGAACAATTACAAAAGGTGAATTACAGGTTACTCATGTTTATCCTATTCACTTATCTAAAGATGAATTGTTAAAAGCAGCAGCTTTATTAGAAAACTGTTCTTCACATCCTTTAGCTAAAGCAATTATGAATTATATTCATAGTCACAATATTTTAATAGAAGAATGTGATTCTTTTGAAAATTATAATGGTAAAGGAATAGTTGCTTATAAAGATGGTATATGCTATCTGACAGGAAATAAAAAATTGTTGGATGAATATGGTATTGATTATTCTTCTTCTATAAAACTTGTTGAAACATTAGCTAAAGAAGGAAAAACGCCTTTATATTATGCTAAGAATAAGACATTAATAGGATTGATTGTTGTGAGTGATGTAATTAAAGAAACAAGTGAACAGGCAATTGGCTTTTTAAAGCAACAAGGATTAGATGTATATATGTTATCTGGTGATCACAAATTAACTGCTGAAGCAATAGGAAATCAATTAGGAATTAAGGCAATAGGAGAAGTGTTACCTGCTGATAAAGAAAAACATGTCAGATTGTTAAAAGAACAGGGACATAAAGTCATAATGGTTGGAGATGGGATTAATGATGCTCCTGCTTTAACAAGTGCTGATGTTGGTATAGCAATGACTTCTGGTAGTGATATTGCGATTGAAAGTGCGGATATAGTGTTGATGAAAAATGATCTAATGGATATTGTAACGTCAATTGAACTAAGTCATAGTGTTATAAAAAATATTAAGGAAAATCTATTCTGGGCTTTCTTCTATAATGTGATTGGCATTCCATTTGCTGCAGGAGTATTTTATCCATTATTCCATGTTTTATTGGATCCGATGTTTGGAGCTGCAGCTATGTCGCTAAGTTCTGTATTTGTAGTAAGTAATGCGCTAAGATTAAGATTTTTTAAACCAAAATATAAAATAGTAAAAAAGGAGAGAAAAGTGATGAAAAAAGTAATGAAAATTGAAGGTATGATGTGTAAAAGATGTGAAGCACACGTAAGTAAAGCATTAAATGCAATTGAAGGAATTGAAGCAAAAGTTGTATTAGAAGATAATTGTGCTTATATTGAAAGTGAAAATGAAATTGATGAAGTAATGCTTACACATGTAATTGTAGAAGAAGGATATGAAGTTGTAGGTTTTGAATAATGATGGCAGATCATAAAGAAGTTAAACGTTTATTAAAAACTGCAAGAGGGCAGATTGATGGAATATTAAAAATGATTGATGAAGATCGTTATTGTATTGATATTTCTCATCAGCTTTCTTCAACTGAGTCAATCATTAAAAAAGCAAACAAAGAAGTTCTTTTATCGCATATGAAACATTGTGTTGCTCATGCAATAGAAGAAGGTCATGGCCAAGAAAAAATTGATGAATTAATTGACATGATGAATAAATTAATAAAATAATAAGAATACACAACATAAAATGTTGTGTATTTTTAAAATGATGTGAGGTGGTTACGATGAAAAAAGAATGTTTTGAGTGTAATAGAAAAACAGTATCTAAACTTTCAAGTGTTATACATATAAATGATGAAGATCAGGCTCATCTAAATAGTTATGTTAATAACTATTTAGATAGTGTTGATATGAATAGGTCTAATCCAGATATTATGGGTGATATATACCAATATTTAAGACATTATCTTAAAATTCATGATCCTTATTATGACATAAAGAAAAACTATAATGAATATGTATTAACTATGTATAAAGATTTAATAGAATATACTGATAAAAGTGAAAATCCTATTTATGAAGCTTTAATACTTGCGATTAAAGGTAATCTTATAGATTTTGGGGCAAAACATAGTTTTGATTATGACATGTTAAAAGAACTTTTATTTACAGATATTCAATTAACGATTGATGATTCAAATATGTTATTTGATAAATTATCTGAGAGTTCGTCATTGTTATATTTAAGTGATAACTGTGGTGAAATTATTTTAGATCTTTTATTTATGCATTATATACATCTTTGTTATCCAAGATTAAAAATAACTCTTGCACTAAGAGATCAGCCTATTATTAATGATGTGTGTATGAGTGATGTGGATTCTCTTTTAATTCCTGACTATATAGAGGTTATAAGTAACTCTTTATCAACACCAGGTTATATTTATGAAAAATCCTCTGATGATATGAAACATGTATTTGATAATAGCGATGTTGTTATTAGTAAGGGACAAGGAAATTTTGAAGGACTAACTGGATGTCATAAAGAGGATTTGTATTATCTATTTATGGCTAAATGTGATATTGTTTCTTCTATGCTTAATGTAGAAACTATGAGTATTGTATGTAAGAAAAACAAATAATTAGCACTCATTACTTGACTATGCTAAGACTAAAGAGTAATATATATTTAGCACATTGAATAAAAGAGTGCTAAAAGGAGATTAAAATATGAGTGAAAAGAAACAATTTAAAGCTGAATCACAAAGATTATTAGATTTAATGATTAATTCTATTTATACACATAAAGAAATCTTTTTAAGAGAATTAATCTCTAATGCAAGTGATGCATCAGATAAATTATATTATAAAGCATTAACAGAAAATATAAGTGGTATTTCTAGAAATGATTTATCAATTCAATTATTTATTAATAAAGAAAGAAGAATGTTATCTATTATTGATAAAGGAATTGGTATGAATAAAGAAGAATTAGAAGAACATTTAGGAACTATTGCACATAGTGGTTCATTTCAATTTAAAAATGAAACTGAACAAAATGATGAAATTGATATTATTGGTCAATTTGGTGTAGGATTCTATTCTGCTTTTATGGTCGCTTCTAAAGTTGAAGTTATATCTAAGAAATTCGGAGAAAATCAAGCGTATATCTGGTGTTCAGATACAACTGATGGATATACTATTGAAGAAATGAATTATCCAAATAATGGAACACGTATTAATTTATATTTAAAAGAAAATACTGAAGATGAAAATTATGATATGTATATTGATGAATATGAATTAGAACGATTAGTTAAAAAATATTCTGATTATGTTCATTATCCTATTTTATTAGATATGAATGTTTCTAAGAAAAATGATGAGACTGGTGAATATGAAACAGTTATTGAAAATAAAACTATTAATTCTATGGTTCCATTATGGAAAAGAAATAAGAATGAAATAGAAACAGAAGAATATAATGAATTCTATAAAGATAAATTTAATGATTATTCTGAACCATTAAAAGTTATGCATAATAAAGTAGAAGGAAATATTTCTTATGATTCTTTATTGTTTATTCCTTCTTCTATGCCAATGAATTATTATTCACAAGATTTTGAAAAAGGACTTCAATTATATTCTAGAGGAGTCTTTATTATGGATAAAGCAAGTGAATTGGTTCCAGAACATTTTAGATTTGTAAGAGGTTTAGTTGATTCACAAGATTTATCATTAAATATTTCTAGAGAAATGTTACAACATGATAAACAACTTAAAGTAATTGCGAATAAAATTGAAAAACGTATTCAAAATGAATTAGAAAAAATGTTAAAGAATGAAAGAGAATTATATGAACAATTCTTCAAGAACTTTGGTTTACAATTAAAATTTGGTATTTATCATAGTTATGGTATGTTAAAAGATAAATTACAAGATTTATTATTATTCCATAGTGCATCTGAAAATAAATATATCACATTAAATGAATATATTGAAAATATGAAAGAAGATCAAAAAGAAATCTATTATGCAAGTGGTGATGATGTTGAAAGAATTCAATATCTTCCAACAGTAGAGATGTTAAAAGAAAAAGAATATGATATTTTATTTTTAACTGATTCTGTTGATGAGTTCTGTATTCAAATGTTAAGAGAATACAAAGAAAAACCATTTAAAAATATTAATCAAGGTGATTTAAATATTGAGAGTGAAGAAAAGAAAAAAGAATTAGAACAGGTTTCTTTAGATAATAGTGATATGTTATCTTTATTAAAAGATGCATTAAAAGATAAAGTTTCTGAAGTCAGAATTTCTTCAAGATTAAAATCTCATCCAGTTTGTTTAGTAAGTGCAGAAGGACTTTCTTTTGAAATGGAAAGAATTTTAAATAGTATGCCTGATGGTAAAGGTGTAAAAGCTGAACGTATATTAGAAATTAATCCTGATCATGAATTATTTAAAATGTTACAATCTGTATATGGAAAATCACAAGATAAATTATCATCATATGCTTCATTGTTGTATAATCAGGCATTATTGATTGAAGGATTCCCAATTGACAATCCTGTTGAGTTTTCTAATCAGATAACACAATTAATGATAGATTCAAACAAATAAAAGATATCAATGATATCTTTTTTTGTATGCAATTAAATACAATTGTTTATAAATCTTTATTATGAATATAATTTAATGTTATATATTTTGTTAAAATTCTAAAATTATTTGACATTTTAATATTTATAATATATTATAAATATATCAACTGTGAAAAGAAGAGTAATCTATAAGAAATATATAGAGAGTCCTTGTCTGGTGAAAAAGGATTATTAATTATAGATGAAGATGGTCTTGGAGTTTCATTAGTGAATATTAAGCTAATGACGGTGACACCCGTTATAGTGTGAGAGTATGATGGTACTTGATAAGGTTATTATCGCGAGGTAATAATGAACAAAGGTGGTAACACGGGTAGACACTCGTCCTTTAATGGGCGAGTTTTTTTGTTTATTGAGGGGGAAAGTTATGATTGAGATAAAAAATATAACAAAAACTTTTCATCTTGAAAAAGGTGATATTCAAGCCTGTAAGAATGTAAATTTAACGATTAATAAAGGTGAGATATTTGGTGTTATTGGTTACAGTGGTGCTGGTAAATCAACATTAGTTCGTATTATTAATCAGTTAGAAAAACAGACTGGTGGAGATATTATTATTGATGGTGAAAAATTAAATGGATTAACTGATAAAGATTTAAGAAAGAAAAGAATGAAAATCGGTATGATATTTCAGCATTTTAATCTTTTATGGTCTAGAACAGTTCAAAAGAATATTGAATTGCCATTAGAGATTGCTGGTGTTGATAAAGAAACAAGACATAAAAGAGCTCAAGAACTGATTAAACTGGTTGGTCTAGAAGGAAGAGAAAAAGCTTATCCAAGTGAATTATCAGGAGGCCAAAAACAAAGAGTAGGGATCGCTAGAGCGTTAGCGAATAATCCAAGTTTACTGCTTTGTGATGAAGCAACAAGTGCTTTAGACCCTGATACAACTGAACAAATTCTTGAATTGTTAAAAAAGATTAACAAAGAGATTGGGATTACAATTATTATGATTACACATCAGATGGAAGTTGTTCAAAAAATCTGTCACAGAATTGCTGTTATGAGTGATGGTGAAGTTGTTGAAGAAGGTAAAGTAAAAGATATATTTGAAAAACCTCATCATGAAGTCACAAAACGCTTTGTACGAGATTTCTCTACAAAAATAGATAATGAAGAATTAAATAATACATTAAAAGTTATTTATCCTTCAGGAATCTTATTAAGATTATCATTTAATGAAGTCATTTCTAGAGAGCCTATTGTATCTAAGGTTATTAAAGAAAGTGATGTTGATATAAGTATTGTATCTGGACAATTAACAAATACAATAGATAGTTCATTTGGTGTTTTAATTGTTAATGTCATTAATGGAACAAAGGAACAATATGATGAAGTCATTTCTAAATTCGAAGATTATAAAGTGAAAGTAGAGGTGATATAAAATGAGTGGATTTTTAACAGAAATTAATTGGCCACAAATGATAGAAGCCATACAGGAAACTATTTACATGACATTCTTTTCATTGTTTTTTGCAGTGATATTTGGATTTATAGTTGGTATAGTAGTTTATATCACACAGGATGATGGATTATATCCAAATAAAATTATTAATAAGATGCTGAATTTTCTTATTAATGTATTAAGATCATTACCATTTATTATTTTGATTATTATTATTTTACCTTTTACAAAATTTATTGTAGGAACAATTTTAGGAGCATCTGCTGCTCTTCCTGCATTAATTATTTCAAGTGCACCATTCTATGCAAGAATGTGTATGATTGCATTGAATGAGGTAGATAAAGGAACGATTGAAGCAAGCAAAGCAATGGGTGCTTCTTCATTACAGATTATTGTTAAAGTTCTAATTCCTGAAGCAAAACCTGCTTTGATATCTAGTATAACTGTAATGGGTGTTTCGCTAGTTGGTTATACTGCAATGGCTGGATGTATTGGAGCTGGAGGATTAGGGAATTTAGCTTACATGTATGGATTTATTAGAGAAAACTATTATGTTATGTATACCGCTACAGTTTTTGTATTAGTTATTGTTTTCTTTATTCAAGGTGTAGGCGATTATATTGTAAGAAAGATTGATAAACGTTAAGGAGGAACAAATATATGAAAAAATTATTTAACTTATTATTAGTATTATGTTTAACATTAGGATTAACTGCTTGTGGTGGGAAAGAAAAAGCTGAAAATGAATTATTAGTATCTGCAACTTTAGATCCACATGCTAAAATTTTAGAAGAAGCTGCAAAAATTTTAGAAGAGAATTATGACATTAGTTTAGAAGTAAAAGTATTAGATGATTATTATATTTTTAATGAAGCATTAAATGAAGGTGAAGTTGATGCTAACTATTTCCAACATAGACCTTTCTTTGATGATGAAGTAAAAAATAAAGGATATGATATTGTAGAGGCTGCTGGTATCCACTTAGAACCTTTTGGTTTCTATTCACAAAATATTAGTTCAGTTGATGAATTAAAAGATGGAGATACAGTTATTATTTCTAACTCAAAAACTGATAATGGACGTATTTTAGGAATCTTAGTAAATGCTGGTTTAATTACTATCAAAGATGGTGTTGAAGTATTAAATGCAACTATTAATGATATTGCATCAAATCCTAAAAATTTACAGTTCGAAGAAGTTAAACCTGAATTATTAGCAACTTATTATAAAAATAAAGAAGGTGCTATGGTTGCGATTAATGGAAACTATGCTTTGCAAGCTGGTTTAAATTCATCTAAAGATGCATTATTAATTGAAAAAGCTGATGCAAATAACCCTTATGTAAATATTGTTGCAGTTCAAAAAGGGAAAGAATCTGATGAAAAAATTAAAGCATTAGTTGAAGTATTAAAATCTGATGAAATTAAAACATTTATTGAAAACACATATCAAGGTTCAGTAATTGTTGCAGAATAATTCTAAAAGAAGGTGTAAACCTTCTTTTAGTTTTGTTATAATATTTATGGAGGGATGAATATGGAATTAAATGAAGTATTAATGAAAAGAAGAAGTATTAGAAAATATAAAACTAATAAAGTTAAAGATGAAGATATTCATGAAATGATTCAAGCTGCGATTTATGCACCATCTTGGAAAAATTCTCAGGTTGCTAGATATTATGTTGTAAAAAGCGATGAAATGCTAGATAAAGTAAAAAATACTTTACCTGAATTTAATTATAATAATGTTAAAGATGCACCAGTCTTAATTGTAACAACATATGTTACAAATCGTTCTGGTTATAATAGAGATGGAACACCTACAAATGAAGTAGGAAATGGTTGGGGATGTTATGATTGTGGAATGCATCATATGAATTTATTATTAAAAGCTGAAGAATTAGGTTTATCTACGTTAGTTATGGGAATTCGCGATGAAGTTCAATTAAAAGAATTGTTATCGATTGAAGATAATGAAGATGTATTAAGTGTTATTGCAGTTGGATATAAAGATATTGAAGTGGAAATGCCTAAACGTAAAACTGTAGAAGAAATTACAAAAGTATTTTAAAGAGCATCTATTGATGCTCTTTTAAGTTATAGACAATTAAATCTTCATAGGGATTTGTCTTAGATAAAGCGATTTTTAGAACTTTTCCCTTAATTTTAAAGAAATTTGATGCGATATACTGACTTGCAATTAACATCTGATTTTCATCTAGTGTTTTTGCAATAGTCGTATGAGGCATGTATTGAAATGGCAGATATTTCGGGTTAAATGATGTACAATCTACATCTTTTAACTTTTCATATAAAGATGTTAAATGATTATGAAGATTGTAGTTTAATATTGCAGATAAATAAATAACACCTGGGAACATACCTGCACTCATATATTGAATATCAAAGCATGACATTGATTTAAAATAATTATCAAGTATAGGAATAACTTCATGTATATATTTAGTGTCAAATGCTAAAAGTGTTAAATGTGGTGGGACATTGTGATCTTTCATAAATGTATTATTAGTTAAAGATGATAATTTATTTATATGATTTTGAATTGTACTATGTGTATGATTATCGAAATATAATGATATTAAATACATTTGCATCACCTCTTATTCATTATATAAAAAAATAGATGCTTATAAAAGCATCTATAAATAAAAGTTTCTAATTGTATCAATATGCTGCTTTGTTAATGGTTTACTATAAGTCACAATAACAACTTTATTATCTTTTTGTAAAATAATAGTATTTAATGTGTCATCATAGTATCCATAATACATATCATCTTTCTTTTCTACTTTAGTAGAAATAACTTCATATGGTCTTTTAATTAATGATTCTACATATTTAGTCGCTTGTGATACTGAATTAAAATCATATTCTTTAGTATATAATCCTATATTATCAATAGATTCATATGTTGAATATGAATTTTTAATAATAAAACTATGTGAAGATGTTGTATTAATAACTGATTGTTCATTATGACCTAAATCACTAAGCTGAATGTAAGGATGTTTATCATAATTGATTTCTTTTACATTTAAAGTGTCTTCAAATAATCCACCAGCAATCATAATGATTGAAATCATTAGTAAAGAGATTGCAATTGTATGTGTTTTTTTAATTTTATCTAATGATAAAGAACCATGTTTAATTGAAGAAGAAAAATGAAAATCATTGTATAAACGATAAACAAAGCTTAAACATAATAATAAAATTCCTACATAGGCAATAACTTTACCATATGTTAAAAAAGCTGTTACACTTTG
This sequence comes from Coprobacillaceae bacterium, assembly GCA_045614925.1. Classification (GTDB taxonomy): domain Bacteria; phylum Bacillota_I; class Bacilli_A; order Erysipelotrichales; family Coprobacillaceae; genus JAZLDV01. The sequence goes on from JAZLDV010000044.1 coordinate 35,947, forward strand.
TGATGCAAATAGTAAGAAATATAAAACAGTAGTAATAAAAATTGCTAAGCATAATAATAGAAAAATGTTAGGAACTCTTTTTTCTGCTAATTTAATTCCATTGCTATATTCATTGTCTTTAAAAGTATGTTCTTCATCACCTGAAAATACATACATTCCATTTTTGCTATAGATAGGAAAGTATCCAAATTCTGTATGCTTTTCATAATATTTTGCTATATCTTTATCTCTTTTATATTTTTCTTTTTCTTTTGATAAATAGAATTCTACTTTATAATGAATAGGATGATCTTTTTTTCTAAATAAAGAAAACATTGATAAATCATTACAGTCATATCCTTGTTTACCTAATTCATCTAATTCTTTTTTTAATAATTCGTATTCATAAGGTTTATAATTGATATATTTTATTTTCATTTCATATACCTCCATTTCATAACTTTTTAGATTATAACATTTATAAAATAATAAAAAAAGATGTAAAACATTACATCTTAATAAAAATCACTTACATTAGAAGGACAAATAACAAAGAAAACCATGTTATCAAAACTATCAATATAAATATCTTCTTCTTTTAATTCTACTTTCCATTTTTTATTGACATTATCTTTTAAACTTTGTTTAAATTCATCGATTTTCTTTACATCTGTTATTTCAAATAAATAACCAATCATTGGAATACGTTCAACTTTTGGTTTGAAAACTGCACCATATTTAAAATCACTTACATTAAAATTTTTAAATCCATCTAAATATCCAGGAAATACTTCTTTTGCTGTGGCTTTAAATTCAATTTTTTCTGTTTGAACAAGATGCTGAGCAATTTCTAATACTCTGGCATCTTTATTAATTGATGCATAAGCATAAAACTCGGCATTTAAATATCCACCAAGTGTTTTTGTATTAAAATCTTTTTCAATAATATTATTTTCAGGAATACAACCCTGACAAGTAATTAATAATATTAAAGCTAATATGAAATTAATTGTTTTTTTCATAAAATCATCCCCTTAAGTCTATGATATAGGAATAATTATATGTTGTCAAATTGTTGTATAAATAAAATTATGTATAAAAATATATGAAAAATAAAATTTATGTGTAGAAAACTTGTAAAAAATATAAATTTAAGATAGAATGTGATGATAAGGGGGATTGAATAAATGAAAGGAAGAATGAAAAAATTTTTATCTTATTATAAAAAATATAAAAAATTGTTTTTTACAGATATGTTTTGTGCAATGCTAGGAGCATTAATTACTTTGATTTTTCCTATTATCACAAGACATATTACAGGTACAGTATTAGCTGCTGATGTCGTAAATGTAAAAGAAATTTTTATTTTAGGAATCGCAATGATTGTGCTTGTTATTATTGAGTTTTTCTGTAATTTCTATGTTGCTTATCAGGGACATATGATGGGAACATACATGGAAAGAGACATTCGTAATGAATTGTTTGAACATTATCAGAAATTATCATTTAAGTTTTATGATGAACAAAAAACAGGGGTACTGATGTCTAGGTTAACGAATGACATTTTTTCTTTGACTGAATTATATCATCATGGACCTGAAGATATTGTTATTTCGATTATCAAATTTGTTGGTGCTTTTATTATTTTAATGAACATCAATTTAAAACTAACTATCATTGTATTTTTGATTATTCCTCTAATGGGTATTTTTGCATATATATGCAATAAAGAAATGAAAAGAGCATTCAAATTAAGAAAGCAAAGAGTTGGTGATATTAATCATAGAATAGAAGATAATTTATCTGGTATTCGTACTGTTAAGAGTTTTTCAAATGAAACGAAAGAAATTGAAAAATTTGATGTTGATAATGAAAATTATGTTGAAAGTAAACGTGTCAGTTACTTGAGTATGGCTAAGTTTCATTCAGGATTAAGTGTATTTACGACAATGATAACTGTTGTTGTTATATTTTTTGGAGCATTATTGATGGTTGAAAATAAGTTAAATGCTCCAGATTTAATTGCTTTTATCTTATATATTGCAAACTTGATTGAACCAGTGAGAAAATTAATTAACTTTACTGAAATGTTTCAGGATGGAGCAACAGGTTTTGAACGTTTTATGGAGATTATCGAAATTGATCCAGAAATACAAGACAAAAAAGATGCTATTGAATTAAATAATGTTTCTGGTCATGTAAAATATGAAAATGTAACTTTCAGATATAATGAATCAACAGATTATGTTTTAAATAATGTTTCATTAGAAGTTGAACCAGGTGAATATATTGCGTTTGTAGGTTCTTCAGGGGTAGGTAAATCGACAATCTGTTCACTTCTTCCTCGTTTTTATGAAGTCAATGAGGGAAGAATACTTATTGATGGTCATGATATTAAAGATGTGACGTTATCATCTCTTAGAAATCAGATAGGTATAGTTCAACAGGATGTATATCTATTTTCTGGAACTATTATGGATAATATACGATATGGTAAATTAGATGCGACTGATGAAGAAGTTATTGAAGCCGCTAAAAAAGCAAATGCACATGATTTTATTATGGAACTTCCTGATGGATATCATAGTGATTGTGGACAAAGAGGGGTTAAATTATCAGGTGGTCAAAAACAAAGATTAAGTATTGCAAGAGTGTTTTTAAAGAATCCACCAATTCTAATTTTTGATGAAGCAACAAGTGCTTTAGATAATGAAAGTGAAGCAATTGTTCAAAAATCTCTAGAGTCACTAGCAACACATAGAACAACATTTGTTATTGCACATCGTTTATCAACTATTAAAAATGCTAAACGTATATGTGTATTAAGTGAACAGGGAATTATTGAGTCAGGAACACATGAAGAATTAATTCAGCAAAATGGTCAATATGCCCGTTTATATAATATGCAGTTTATTACAAAATAAAGTCAGTTCATTTGAACTGACTTTTGCTTATTAAATTGTATTTTCAAGAATTTCTTCTTGGATTCTTAATAACTGATTGTATTTAGCAATTCTTTCACTTCTAGACATACTTCCTGTCTTTATATATTCACTTTGACAGCCAACAGCTAAATCTGCAATAAAAGTATCTTCGCTTTCCCCAGAACGATGAGAAATTATGACTTTATATTTATTGTTTTTGGCTAATTGAATTGTATCTAATGTTTCTGATAATGTTCCAATCTGATTTGGTTTGATTAAAATGGCATTAGCCATTTTTCCTTGAATACCAATCGTCAAACGTTTTTCATTTGTGACAAACAAATCATCACCTACAAGCATAATATCTTTTAATGATTTACTCATCGATTTCCATCCATCAAAGTCATCTTGATCTAATCCATCTTCTATAGATATGATTGGATATTTTTCAATAAGTTCTTCATAATAAGCAATTAGATCATATGCTTTATATGAACGATTATTTAAATGATATTCTCCATTATGATACAACTCACTTGCTGCAACATCTAAAGCAATACAAATATCTTCTTTAATTTTATATCCTGCTTTTTCTATTGCTTTTAAAATAAAGTCTAATGCTTCTTCATGAGAATTAAAATCAGGGGCAAATCCACCTTCATCTCCAACTGATGTAGAATAAGAAGACTCATTTAATAAATTTTTAAGTTCATGAAATACAGTTGAACCCATTTTGATTGATTCATAAATATTTTTAGCACTTACAGGAACAATCATAAATTCCTGAATATCTAAATTGTTTGATGCATGTTTTCCTCCGTTAATGATATTCATCATAGGTAAAGGTAGTTTTGACAAATTACATCCTCCAATATAACGATATAATGGGATTCCTAGATATTCACTAGCACAAGATGCTACAGCTAAAGAAACTGCTAAAATTGCATTTGCACCTAATCTTGATTTATTATTTGTTCCATCTAATTCTACAAGTTTTTGATCAATATATCTTTGATTTGTTACATCTACTCCTTCTAATAACTCAGCAATTTCATCGTTCACATGGCTTACAGCTTTAAAAACACTTTTTCCTAAAAAACAATCTCTTAAATTATCTCTTAATTCATGTGCTTCATATAGTCCTGTTGATGCACCTGAAGGGACAATTGCTTTCCCTTTTGCACCACTAGCACTATGAACTTCTACTTCCACTGTTGGAAGACCTCTCGAATCTAATACTTGTCTTGCAATGATATGTGTGATATATGGCATATTCTTACCTCCATAATTTATATTTGACATATTATTTAAAAATATACTAATGAAATTTTTTATTCATATATGGTATAATATGATAAGAAATGAGGGATGTTTATGATTATTTTGTATATTGTTTTTATTGTGTTATTTATTGGTATTTCTATATATATGATTGATTTATGTCAAAGAACTGATCAGCATAAATATTTAATTAAAACAAAAAAAGAAGAAATTGAACAACTAAACAAAAATCTTGATAATATCATAGAAAATTTAGATAAAACACAAAACGCTATAGTAAAAGTCGATAATATTTCTAAAAAGATTTTAAAATTTAGAAAATAATAATTTTTTTCTATGATTATTATTGACTTTAATAATCAAAAGTATATAATCAAATCTATAGTCATTCGTTGAAGAAGAGAGTAATCTAAGGGAATATTAAGCGAGCTGATGATGGTGGAAGATCAGTATAGGAAATTAGATGAAGCGCACTTTGGAGAACATTTTTTGAAATTAGTAGAAAAATGAGTAAGTCTGCTTTAAAGACAAGAGTGTGATATGTATATATCAAAAAAGAGTGGTACCGCGGTCATCATCGTCTCTTAGCAATAGCTAAGAGTTTTTTTATTTCATGATTATATTGTCTTTTTGATGAATGCTTTAAGAAAGAAGAGGGATGAAAAAATGAAAAAATTATTTAAAGGATTATTAGCATGTATTATGGCATTATCTTTATGTGCTTGTGGTGGAGAAAGCACTAATGAACAAACATCAGGGAAAACTATTTCTGTTGGTATTTCACCTGATTATGCTCCATATGAGTTAAAATTAACTGATGGAACAATTGAAGGGTTCGATATTGATATGATGAACTTATTCGAAGGATATTTAAAAGAAATTACTGGAGAAGATTATAAATTCGAATTAGTTGAAATGGAATTTGATGCGATTATTTCTCAAATTCAAGGTGATCAGGTACAAGTAGGGATTTCTGGATTTACTTATGAAGAATCAAGAAAAGTTGAATGGTCTGAACCATATTTAGGAACAAGTCAAGTTGCAGTTTATCCAAGTAATGCAACAATTGCATCTTCTGCTGATTTAGAAGGTAAAGTTATTGCTGCTCAAACAGGTGCTACTGGAGAAAATGTTGCAAAAGGTATTAAAGATGCAGATGTTAAATCAATTGGAAAAGTAACTGATATCTTTACAGGATTAGCTGCAAATCAATATGATGCAGCAATCGTAGATTTAGGAGTTGCTAAAAACTATGTTGCTAATGGTGATTTCGAAATGTTAGATGAAGTTTTATTAGATGAAGCAAACTATATTATTGCTAAAGAAGGAAATACAGAAATTATTGAATTAATGAATAAATGTATTGAAAAATTATTAGCTTCAGATGATTATAAAACTTTATGTGAAAAACATGGTGTTACACCATATTCAAAATAAAAATTATAAAGGAGAGATATTGTGTTTATAGCTTTTAAAGAAGTCTTCACATTATCTAACATGATTTATTTAGGGAAGGGTGCTTTGATTTCTCTTGGGATGGCTGCTCTTTCCCTTTTATTAGGTTTAGTGTTAGGTATTATTGGAGCAACAGCAAAACGATCAAAACATTTTTTACCTCGATGTTTAGCGAATATTTATGTTGAAGTCATTCGTGGAACACCGATGTTATTACAAATTTTAATTTTATTCGCAGTTATTCCTGCTATGTATACTCAAATTACTGGACAAGTTTTAAGAATGAATGTCTTTGTTATTGGAATTATTGCTATGAGTATTAATAGTGGGGCTTATTCAACAGAATTAATTCGTAGTGGTATTAATAGTGTTGATAAAGGTCAGTGGGAAGCTTGTCAGACTTTAGGTTTATCTAGCTGGCAGACAATGAAATTAGTTGTTTTACCACAGGCATTTAAAATTATTATTCCACCTATTATTAGTGAATTTATTACTTTAGTTAAGGATTCATCTTTAACAAGCTGTATTGGTGCAGTTGAATTATTAAAAGGTGCTCAATTATTAGGAGCACAATATTATGATGCAATGTCACCATATACTTTATCAGCTGTATTTTATTTAATTATGACATTAACAATTTCAATTATAGGAAAAAAAGTAGAAGGGAAGTTGGCTGAAAGTGATTAAGGTTAAAAATATTTCAAAAAAATTTAAAAAAGTTAAAGCAGTCAATAATGTATCTTTAGAAATAAAAAAAGGTGAAATTGTTTGCTTAATTGGTCCTTCTGGATCTGGAAAAAGTACAGTGCTTAGATGTATTAATGGATTAGAAATACCAGAAGAAGGAGAAATCTATATTGATGGTGAATTATATGATGTTAATGATAAAGCAAGATATAAAGAATTAAGAAGTAAAATGGGAGTTGTATTCCAACATTTTAATTTATTCCCACATATGACTGTTTTAGAAAATCTGACTTTAGCACAAATTCAAGTTAAAAAAAGAACTGAAAATGAAGCGAAAGAAATTGCATATGACTATTTAAATAGGGTTGGACTTTTAGATAAAAAAGATGCATACCCAAATAAATTATCTGGTGGTCAAAAACAGCGTGTTGCGATTGCAAGAAGTTTATGCATGAATCCTGAAATTATGTTATTTGATGAACCAACTTCTGCATTAGATCCAGAAATGGTTATCGAAGTATTAGAAGTTATGCATGAATTAGCAAAAGAAGGTATGACAATGGTTGTTGTTACACATGAAATGGGATTTGCAAGAACTGTAGCTGATCGTGTAATTTTCTTAGAAAATGGTGAAATCGTAGAAGAAAGTCAATCTGAACAATTCTTTGTTAATCCTAAAACCGAAAGAGCTCAAGATTTCTTAAGAAAGGTTATGCATTAATGAAATTAAAAGAATTTGAAGTTGAGACATGGATGACTGATTATGAACTAGATTGTATTTATAATCTGACTGAAACATGTGTGTCATCATTAACTTTAAATGATTTAGAAAAAATGAGTTCAAGAAATTTTAAAGATGATTTATTTTCTATGGTTCAAGATTATGGTCCAATTGTTGGATCAGATAAATTAAAAAAAGCAATATTATCTCTTTACAAAAATAGAAATGAAAATGAAGTAACTATAACACATGGTGCTATTAATGGAAATGAATTAGTATTAATGACATTGTTAAATCCTACTGATCATGTAATCAGTTTATTTCCTACATATCAGCAAATGTATGATTTTCCTGAATCTTTAGGATGTGAGGTTTCATTTGTCTATTTAAAAGAAGAAGATAATTGGATGCCAAGCATAAAAGATTTTGAAAATGCTTTAAAACCTAATACCAAAATGATTTGCTTAAATTCACCAAATAATCCTACTGGAACGACTTTTGATGAAGATATGATTATAGAAATTTGTGAATTTGCAAAAAAACATGATTTATATATTTTATGTGATGAAATATATAGAGGATTAGATTCAAAGACAAATGATATAATGCCTTCATTTGCTGATTATTATGATAAAGCAATTGTCACTCAAAGTTTATCTAAAGTATTTTCATTTGCAGGATTAAGATTAGGATGGATTGTTGCAAATGCTGATATTATAAGAGAAATAAATTTTAGAAGAGATTATCATATAATCTCTAGTGGTCCTATGAATGATTATTTAGGAACGATTGTTTTAGAATGTAAAGATGAAATATTAAAAAGAAGTGATGAAATCACTTCTAAAGGGAAAATGTTATTAAAAGAATGGTTAGAAAATGAAACTCATTTTTCTTGTGTGATTCCTACATACGGAACCGTTGGCTTTTTAAAATATGATTTTGATATTCCTTCTAAGGAATTCTGCAGAAAACTACAAGTTGAAACTGGAATATTTTTTGTGCCTGGTAGCTGTTTTGGACTAGAGAATCATGTTCGTTTTGGTTTTACTCATAGTGATCATATTGAAAAAGCATTACCAATATTATCAAAGTGGGTTAAACAGTTTGATTAAATATAAACAAATTTATAAACAAAATAAGCAGATAAACATAATGTAGTAATTAAACCTAAGTTAAGTACAATTGCTACACTTGCTACATGATAAATAGGTGTTAATACAATTAAGAAAATGAATTCTATACCTATTTCAAGAATGCTCATATAAAACATTATTTTGTTTTTATTGAGTACTTGTAATGTGGCAGATAAGGGAGTCTGAAGATAAAATAAAGTGAATGGTATACACATATATTTTAAATATGGATATCCTTCATTTGTGTTATATAAAAGCATTAAACAATAGTCTCCGTAAAAATAGAATAAAAAAGTAAAAGGAAGACTTATTAATAAACAGACTATAATAGAAAGAAGGATATGATTTTGCATATTCTTCTTTTTATTATAAGCTAAATCTTTATTTAATATAGGGATAAGTAATCTTAATACGACATTATTGAAAAAAGTTGGTGTTACAAGTAGTGAAATAACATATCCACTTATAATTGCATATTGTAAATGAATATAAGATTCACTTATTCCTAAATTATTAAGAATAAATATAATGATAATTGGTTCTAAAAAATTATAGAATGAATGAAGTAGTCTTGAACCAGTTAAAGGCAATGAAATATTCATTATATCTTTGATAATAAAGTTTTCTTTTGATAAAAAGTTTTTAAAAGGTATCGTCTTATGAATATGGTTATAAAGATATAAAATAGAAACGAGTTCTCCTATACACATAGCTAAAATAGTAATTGTAATAAGAATGCTGTTATTCATATGACCGTATCTTTTTATTATTAAATAAGTAAATGTGATTCTTGTTATTTCTTCTAACAGATTAGAAACAGAAAGATGTATAACATCTTCTTTTCCTAGATAGTAATTTTTAATTATTCCACTTACTGCAATGAGAGGTATAAATAATATCATTGATAAAATTGGTAAATAAGCATCTTTGTTTTTTAAAAAAGAAAGAGCAATTGTTTTAGAAAAAAATAGTAATAGAAGAATCATGATGATTGATGAAATTAAAGCAATAAATGATGATGTAATAATGATTTTCCTATTATCATATTGAGGGTTTGAAATTAATCTGAATACTGCTGAAGGTATAGAAAATTGTGATAATGTAATACATAATGATAAAGTAGGGATAATAAGTATATATAGAGACATCGCTTCTATTGATAATAATCGTGATAAAAGCATTCTATTAGCTAAAGAAAATACTTTTGAAATAAGAGTGCTTGAGGTTAAAATAATAAATGAATTTAATAATTTTCTTTTCATAAAATACTTCCTTTATAGTTGGTTTTCCTTTATAATGAATATGTAAAAAAAGTGTTAAATATGTTAGGAAGTGCAAAAATGGAAATTAATTTAAAGAATAACTTACCAAAAGATATTCTTTTTTTGATGAGAATAAAAGCAAATGAATTTAAAAGTGAAGGTATAAGCGATATCTCTGTTCATGATATACAAGAATATTTATTTTATACAAAATGGAATAAAAATGAATCTATTATATTATGTGAATTAATTGATGATATTATGTCTTTACAATTTTCGGATATTTTTGAATATCTTAAATTTAAAGTTATAAAAGAAGCAACTTTTATGAATATTGAAGATTTTAGTGAATTCATTGCAAAATAACTGATTTTCAGTTATTTTTTCTTTTTTTAAGGAGAATATATGGAATATAAAATTAAAGAATTAACAAAATATAGACAAATACAAGAAAAGTATAATATTAACTCACTTTTAGCAAAAGTGATTGAATATAATCAGTATGAAGATTTATCTTCATTTATTAATCCACGTCTTGTATATCATGATTTTTCTTTGTTAGAAGAATCAGATATGGCTTTAGATCGTATTTTTGAGGCTATAGAGAATAACGAAAAAATATGTATTTATGGAGATTATGATTGTGATGGTATATTAGCCACTACTATACTTGTACAAGCGTTTTTAGAATTAGGAGTACAGGTTGGTTATCATATTCCTGATCGTTTTAGTGATGGTTATGGTTTAAATGTAAACAGAGTAGAACAGATGGCAAGCAAAGGCTATACTTTGATTATTACAGTGGATAATGGAGTTAAAGCTTTTGAAGCAATTGATCGTGCAAATGAACTTGGCATAGATGTTATTGTTACTGATCATCATCAATTTGATCAGGAGTTACCAGATGCCTGCTGTATTATTCATACAAAATTATCACCAGATTATCCTTTTAAAGAAATATCAGGTGGTTTTTTAGCGTATAAATTAGCAGTTGCATTGTTAGAAAAACAAGATAAATATTTATATTGTCTTGCTGCAATTACAACAATTTCTGATATGATGCCATTACTTGATGAAAATAGATCTTTAGTTAAAAAGGCATTGTGTTTTATGACTGAAGAAAAATATCAGTCTCTAGAATTACTTTTAGGAAATCAGAAGTATAATGCAAAATCTATCGGATATACAATTGCACCAAAAATCAATTCTTTTGGTCGTATGCCTGAGTTTGTTCAACCAAATGTTTTAGTTAAATATTTTTTAAAAAATGCAACTCAGGAATTAAGATTAAAAGTATCGTCTATGGCTTCAACCATTAACAATAAAAGACAGTCTATTACAAATAAGCAATATAGTGAAATTGAAATTAAAGATGATATGAATTTTTTATATTATGGAAATGAACAGATTCATGAAGGGATTGTCGGTCTTATTGCAGGAAAATATACGAGAATGTATGAAAAACCAAGTTTTGTCATGAAGTTAGATAGTGAAAAAGGAATATATAAAGGAAGTGCAAGAAGTGTAGAAGGATTTTCTTTACATGATTTCTTTAATAGACATAAAGATTGTCTTGTTACATATGGAGGACATGCTTTAGCTGGAGGTTTTTCTATACATAAAAGTGATTACGATTATTTTTATAAATTAATTGAAAATGAACTGATGGGTAAAGAATTACATAATATCATTTATACATTAGATGTAGATGAATATGATCTTTCTGTAAAAAACATTGAATCATTATCTTATTTAGAACCTTTTGGTATGTGTAATGAAGAGCCTTTAATATGTATTAAGAATTTAAAAATAGAGAGACTTGTTTTGTTATCTCAAGGAAAACATCTTAAAATGGAATTTAACTTACCTAATGGATTATTAGAAGCTTTATTATTTAATAAGGGTGAGTTATATAAAGAATTAAGTCAGTTAGATACAATTGACTTAATAGGGAAAGTAAGTATTAATGAATTTAATGGTGTTAAAAAAATGAATATATCTGTTGAACATATGATTTACTAAGTACCATTTTTATGGTACTTTTTGTGTATTTTGACTATTTTTATGCATTATTTTTCGTTAAATTAGACAAATATAAATATATTTTAGAATCTTTCTTTGCACATTATATGAAATTTGATATAATGATTATGTATCGAGGAGGATTGTTTATGAATTTAAAAGATTATATTGCAGATATTAAAGATTTCCCAGAAGAAGGAATTATTTTTAGAGATGTTACACCTTTATTAGCAGATAAAGATGCATATAAAGAAGCAATTCGTTTAATTGTAGAATATGCTAAAGATAAAAATGTAGATGTTATTTGTGGACCTGAAGCAAGAGGATTCTTATTTGGATGTCCTGCAGCGGTTGAATTAGGTGTAGGATTTGTACCTGTAAGAAAACCAGGTAAGTTACCTAGAGAAGTAATCAGTAAAAAATATGATTTAGAATATGGAAGTAATGAAATTCAAATGCATAGTGATTCAATTAAACCAGGACAAAATGTTTTGATTGTTGATGATTTATTAGCAACTGGTGGAACAGTAGAAGCAGCTGCTTCTTTAATTGAGCAAATGGGTGGTCATGTTGTTGGTATGGCCTTCTTAATTGAATTAGAAGCATTAAAAGGTAGAGAAATTTTAAGTCAATATGACTTATATTCTGTATTAAAATATTAAAAAGAGACGTAGTCTCTTTTTTAGTAAAGGAGGATCAGTATGAAATATAAAACAGCTGGGCAAAAAGTAACGATAGAAGATGTTCTTGAAAGTTGTTCTACTTATATTACAAAACAAGAAAGTATAGATTTAATTAAAAAAGCTTATGATTATATTATGATTATGCATGAGGGTCAAAAACGTAAAAGTGGAGAACCTTATGTAGTTCATTTAATATGGGTTGCATATATTTTAACAACATTACAAAGTGGACCGACTACAATTGCTGCAGGTTTATTGCATGATGTTATGGAAGATTGCGATGTACCTAGAGAAAAAATGGTTGAGCTTTTCGGTGAAGAAATTACAACTCTTGTTGAAGGAGTTACAAAATTAAAGAAAATGCCTTATAAAGATGAGGCGGATGTTTATGCAGAAAATCATAGAAAAATCTATATTGCTATGGCGAAAGATATTCGTGTTATTATGATTAAATTTGCTGACCGTTTGCACAATATGAGAACATTAGAATTTATGCCTCCGCATAAACAGCAACGTATATCAAGAGAAACTTTAGAAGTCTATGCTCCTATAGCACATCGTTTAGGTTTGAATGATATTCGTACAGAATTAGAAGATTTATGTTTGTTTTATTTAGATCCTCATGCTTATAAAGAAATAGGAGATTTATTAGCTAGAAAACGTGATGAACGTAAAGAATTCGTTGATCAGATGATGGAAAATGTCAAAAAGATATTAGATGATCATGGAATTCAATATAAAATTAAAGGTAGAGCAAAACATATTTATAGTATTTATAAAAAAATGATTATTAAACATATTCGTTTTGATGAGTTATATGATTTGAATGCCTTACGTATTATTGTGAATGAAAAATTAGATTGTTATGAGGTTTTAGGTATAATTCATGATAACTATCGACCATTACCAGGACGATTTAAAGATTATATTGCTATGCCTAAACCAAATATGTATCGTTCTTTACATACAGCAGTTATTGGGGCTGGTGGAAAGATATTTGAAATTCAGATTAGAACACAAGAAATGGATGATTTAGCAGAACGAGGTGTTGCATCACATTGGTCTTATAAGGAAGGAAAAGATTATTCTTCTAAACAGGAACAAAAAGATATTGTTAATAAATTACAATGGTTAGGTGATTTTATTTCATTGAGTGATGAAATAAAAGATGAAGATGCAAAAGACTATTATGATACTTTACGTAGAGATATCTTTGAAGCCAATGTCTATGTTATGACTCCTCAAAGTAAAATTGTAGAATTGCCAAATGGTTCTACTCCAATTGATTTTGCTTATCGTATTCATACTGAAGTTGGACATCATGCAGTTGGTGCTTTAGTTAATGGGGTTATGGTTCCTATTCATACTAAATTAAAAACTGGTGATGTTGTTGAAATTAAAACAAATAAAAACTCTGGTCCTAATGAAGATTGGCTAAAATTTGTTAGATCTGCAGGTGCTAAGAGTAAAATCAGACAATATATTGCTAAAAAAGACCAGGAAACTTTAAAAGAAATATTAGAGTTTGGTCGAACATTATTGAAAGAAGAAATTAAAAAACGTGGATGGGATGAAAAGAAATATTTAGACCCTGAAACATATAAAAATTATTATGGTTCTTTTGGAGCAAATAATTTTGATGATATTTTACTTGTTATTGGTAAAAAACAGGCTGCTGCTTCTACATTGTTGGATAAGGTTGCTCCTAAATCTACAGGGATTATGGACAGTTTATCTAAGATGTTTAAAAAGAATAATAATGTTCTTTCTCCTAAGAAAAAGGATAATAGTTTTGGTATAAGTGTTAGTGGTGTTGATGGTGTTAGAGTACAGATTTCAAAATGCTGTAGTCCAATTCCAGGTGATCCTATTGTTGGATTTGTATCAAAAGGTCAAGGGATTAAAGTACATAGAGCAGATTGTCCTAATATGAAATCGGCAGAAAGAGGTCGTATTATTGATGTATATTGGGATTATACAAGTGCTTCAATGAAACGTTTTGATGTTGATTTAGAAGTTCATGCTTTAGATAGACCAAATCTATTGAACGATATTATTACTGTATTAGGACAGGTTAAAGTTAATATTTCTAATATTAATGCAAAGGTTACAAGTGGTGAAGCTGAAATTCATTTAACTATTAATGTTGAAAATGCTGAAGCATTACAAGTGACTATTGATAACTTAAATAAAGTTCATGGAATTTTTGATATAAAAAGAGTTATGCATTAGTTATTTGTAGTTGAATTATTTATACTATTCGTATATAATATTTCTATCCTGGGAAAAAGATTAAATAGTGGATTTTTTTAGAGACGCTGTGGTTGGTGAAAACAGTGAAAAGTAAGCTATGGGACACTTTGGAGGATGTTATGAGAGTAACCGTAAGTCGCGTTAAGACTATAGAGAGTATATCGTAAGATATAAAAAAAGGTGGTACCGCGTTTAGATAACGTCCTTTTATAAGGACGTTTTTTTATTTAAATTAAAGGAGGAATAATAATGGGATATAGTGCACCAAGAGGAACTGTAGATATTTTAAGTGATGTTTCTTTAAAATGGCAAGAGTTAGAACAATTAATTCGTACAATTTGTGCAAATTATAATGTTAAAGAAATGAGAACACCAATTTTTGAACATACTGAATTATTTACAAGAGCAGTAGGAGATACAACTGATGTTGTATCTAAAGAAATGTATTCTTTTGAAGATAAAAAAGGTCGTTCAATTACTTTAAGACCTGAAGGAACTGCAGGAATTGCAAGAGCTTATGTTGAACATAAATTATTTGCAGCGCCTGAAAAATTACAAAAATTCTATTATATGGGACCAATGTTCAGATATGAAAGACCAGGTAATGGAAGACAAAGACAATTCCACCAATTTGGAGTTGAAATGTTAGGATTAGAGTCTGCATATGTTGATGTTGAATGTATGGTTATGGCTGTGACATTAGTTGAAGCTTTAGGATTAAAAGATGTTAAATTACATATTAATTCTTTAGGAGATGAAGAATCAAGAGATGCTTATAGAGATGCTTTAAAAGCGCATTTTGCTCCTGCATTAGATGAATTATGTTATGACTGTAAACAAAGATTTGAAAAAAATCCATTAAGAATTTTAGATTGTAAAGTTGATGCTAAAAATCCAATTATGCAAAATGCACCTAAAACAATTGATTATTTAAGTGAAAGTGCAAAAGCTCATTTTGATAAAGTATGTTCTTTATTAGATGATTTAGAAATTGAATATGAAGTTGATACAAATTTAGTAAGAGGATTAGATTACTATTCTCATACAGTATTTGAAATTATTAGTGATGATCCAAAAATGGGGCAAGGTGCAACTGTTGGAGGAGGAGGTCGTTATAATTCATTAATTAGTGAATTAGGTGGACCAGCTACTCCTGGTGTTGGATTTGCTTTTGGTATGGAACGTTTATTATTAGCTTGTGCAGGAAATGAATCTGACGAAGATGGTTTAGATGTTTATGTTATGCCACTTGGTCAAGCTGCTAAAGATTTAGCTATGCAAATTACTTTAATGTTAAGAGCTAATGGATTTACTTGTGATATGGATCAATGCGATCGTGGATTAAAAGGACAATTTAAATCAGCTGATCGTTTTAATGCACATTTTTCTATGATTATTGGTGATGAAGAAGTAGAAAAAGAAGTTGTAAATATGAAGTGTAATCATTCTAGAGAACAGCATGTTGTTGCTTTAGAAGATATTGTTGAATTTATTGAAAATCATTATGAAGGAGGACATAGTCATGAATAGAACACATAATAATGGTGAATTAAGAATGAGTCATGTAGGTCAATCAGTTGAATTAATTGGTTGGGTTGCTAAAAAAAGAAATCTTGGTTCATTAGTTTTTATGGATTTAAGAGACCGTTATGGTATTACACAAATTATTTTTGATGAATCTTTTGATGAAAGATTAAGAGAAGTTAAAAATGAATTTATTTTAAATGTTAAAGGAACTGTTATTGAAAGATCTTCTAAAAATAATAAGATTCCTACTGGAGATATCGAAATTCAGGCATCTGATTTTGAAATTATCAATACTGCAAAATTAACACCTATGATTATTGCAGATGAAACTGATGCATTAGAAGAATTAAGAATGCAATATCGTTACTTAGATTTAAGAAGACCAGTAATGCAAAGAAACTTATTTACTAGACACAAAATTACAAGAAGTATTAGAGAATACTTAGATAATTTAGATTTTATCGATGTAGAAACACCTTATTTAAATCGTTCTACACCAGAAGGAGCAAGAGACTTCTTAGTACCTTCACGTGTACATAAAGGTTCATTTTATGCATTACCACAATCTCCACAGTTATTTAAGCAATTATTAATGGTATCTGGATTTGAAAGATATTATCAGATTGCTAGATGCTTTAGAGATGAAGATTTAAGAGCAGATAGACAATTAGAGTTTACACAAGTAGACTTAGAAATGAGTTTTATGACAACTGATCAGATCTTATCTTTAGGTGAAGGATTAGTTGCTAAAGTTATGAAAGATGTTAAAGGAATTGATATTGAATTACCATTAAAACGTTTAACTTGGGTAGATGCTATGGAACGTTATGGTATTGATAAACCTGATACTCGTTTTGGTTTAGAATTAGTTAATTTAAATGAAACTGTAAAAGATGTTGAATTTGCTGTGTTTAAATCTGCATTAGAAGCAAATGGACATGTTAAAGGTATGAATATTAAAGGTCAGGCTACTGCTTTTTCTAGAAAGAAAATTGATCAGTTAACTGATATCGCTAAAATTTATAAAGCAAAAGGATTAGCTTGGTTAAAAGTTGATGAAAATGGTGTAAATGGACCTATTGCTAAATTCTTTAATGAAGAACAATTACAAGCATTATTAACAAAAATGGAAGCTGAAAATAACGACTTATTAATCTTTGTATCAGATGCTTCTTATGATGTTGTATGTGATTCTTTAGCACAAATTAGAAATTTCTTAGGAAAAGAATTAAAATTATATGATCCAGAAACATTTGATTTCTTATGGGTAACTGATTTCCCAATGTTTGAATATGATGAAGAAACTGCACGTTATTATGCAAAACATCATCCATTCACAAGACCAAAACAAGAAGATATCGATAAATTAGAAACAGATCCTGAACATTGTTATGCTGATGCATATGATATCGTTTTAAATGGTTTCGAATTAGGTGGAGGATCTCAAAGAATTTATGAATCTGAATTACAAGAAAGAGCATTTAAAGCATTAAGCTTTACTCAAGAACAAATTGATGCTCAATTCGGTTGGTTCGTAGATGCTTTCCAATATGGAACACCACCTCATGGAGGATTCGCTTTAGGTTTAGATAGATTTGCTATGTTACTTTGTGGATGTGATTCATTAAGAGATGTTATCGCATTCCCTAAAAATGCAAGTTCTTCTTGTCCGATGTCTAAATCACCTAACACAGTTTCAAAAGCTCAATTAGATGAGTTAGGAATTGGGGTGTTAAAAGATGAATCAGAAGAGAATTAATAAAGTTTTATTACAAATGCAAAATAGAGGGATTGATCACTTAATTATAAGTGATCCTTCTTCTATTGATTATTTAATTGGTTATAAAAATCATCCTGGTGAAAGAATGTATGTTCTTTTATTAAGCCAAACAGGAAACCATACATTATTTTTAAATAATTTATTTTATTTAGATAAGAAGTTAGATTTAAATATAGTCTGGTATAATGATACTGATAATTATATCGATATTTTAGCTTCATATTTAAAAAATGCTCATTGTGTGGGTGTTGATAAAATGTGGAGTGCTAAATTTTTAATTCCTTTAATTCAATATGGATTAGATGAAGTTTGTTTTGAATTAGGTTCAATCTGTGTTGATTATGTTCGTATGATCAAAGATGAAGATGAAATCAAAAAGATGAAAGAAGCTAGCAGATTAAATGATATTGCAATGGGACAAGTCATTGAAATGATTAAAGAAGGTCATTATACAGAGTCTGAAGTCTCTCTTAAAGTTCAGGAAATTTATACATCATTAGGATGTGATGGGAATTCTTTCCCCCCAATTATTGCTTATGGTAAAAATTGTGCTGATACACATCATAGCGGTGACCATACAAAATTATCTGAAGGTGATAGCATTATTATAGATATGGGTAGTATTTATCAAGGGTATTGCAGTGATATGACAAGAACATTATTCTATAAAACTGCTAGTGAAGAACAAAAAAGAGTTTATGAATTAGTAAAAAATGCTAATTTAGCTGCAGAAGCAATGATAAAACCAGGTGTTAAATTATCAGATATAGATAAAACAGCAAGGGATTTTATCAAAGAAGGTGGCTTTGTTGCTGAATTTAATCATCGATTAGGACATTTTATAGGTAGAGATGTTCATGAATATGGTGATGTTTCTGCTTCTTTTGATATGGAAGTTGAAGAAGGAATGATTTTCTCTATTGAACCTGGTGTTTATATACAAGGTGAATTTGGTGTAAGAGTTGAAGATTTAGTATTAGTTACTAAAGATGGCTGTGAAGTCTTAAATTCTTATAGTAAAGATTTTACAATTATTGAGTAAAAATGAATATTATTTTAGCAGATTATTCTTATTATGATAAAATATTGGCCTTTTATAATGATGTTGTTTTATATTTAAAAACTCATAAAGATTATCCTGGATGGTCTCATGGAGAATATCCTTTTAAGGACAATATCAATAAAGCACTAAATGAACATTCTTTATATATTGGCATAGAAAATGATGTAATTATTAGTGCAGTTATAGTGAATACTGATTATTTTATTCAATATAAAGATATAGATTTTTATCACTTAGATAATTCTTATATTTTACATAGTTTTGCAGTTCATCCTTTATATCTTCAAAAAGGCTATGCAAAAAAGATGCTAGATTTTATTGTTAAAAAAGCAGTTGATGATTGTAAAGAATCCATCTGTTTAGATGTTTATGAACATAATGTACCTGCAATAAAACTTTATGAAAAATATGGATTTATTTATCGAGGTAAATTATCTTTTGGCTTTGAATATTTAGGGCTAAATTATTTTAATTTGTATGAAAAAACATTAAAAAACCACCTATAAGGTGGTTTTTTTATTATTCTTGTGCATTAGAATTATCTTTGTATTTGTCACCAGGTAATTCTTCTACTTTAGAATTGTTTTGTTCGTTTTGATTATAGCCTTTATTTTTCTTTGAATTCTTACTCATAATTTCACCTCCGCTCATTTAATACATTAATATTATGTGTAAATATATTTTTTTTATAAAAAATATAAATGTTTCAATACAAATTTACAAAAATATGATAGAATATGCTAGAGGTGATAGTATGTACTATTTTATTGGTATTAAAGGTTCAGGTATGGCTTCTTTAGCAACAATTCTTTATGACTTAGGTCATGAAGTTGCTGGAAGTGATATTGATAAATATATTTTTACAGAAGATGCATTAAGAATAAGAAATATTCAAATTAATTCTTTTAATAAAGACAATATTAAAGATGGATATGATGTAATTATTGGAAATGCTTTTGATGAAACAAATGAAGAAGTGAAAGCTGCAAAAGAAAATAATAATGTAACTTGTCATACTTATTATGATTTTTTAGGGCAATTGATGAACGAATATGTTTCTATTGCGATTGCAGGAACTCATGGAAAAACGACAACAACAGGAATGGCATATCATTTATTTAAAGAATATGATAAAACATCTGTTTTAATTGGTGATGGAACTGGTCATGCAGTTAAAGACAGTCATTATTTTATAAGTGAGACTTGCGAATATAAAGATCATTTCTTACATTATTATCCAACTTATGCAGTGATTAATAATATTGAATTAGATCATGTTGATTACTTTAAATCTTATGAACAATATTGTGCATCATTTGAAAAGTTTGCAAATCAAGTAAAAGATACAGTTATTATTTGGGGAGATGATCCATATCTGCCTAAATTAAATTATGAAAAAAGAGTGTTAAAATTTGGTACTGGTGAACGTAATGATATTATTGCTAAAAATATTATCAATAATAATAAAGGTTTATCATTTGATGTTTATATTCATAATGAATTATTTGGTCATTTTGCATTACCATTTTATGGAATGCACATGTTATATGATTCATTAGCTGTTATTACAATCGGATATTTAGAAAATATGAGTGCTGAATATATTCAAAAACGTTTATCTACATTTGAAGGTGTAAAAAGACGTTATACAGTTCAGGAAATTGGTAATAATGTTTATGTTGACGATTATGCACATCATCCTACTGCAATTGAATATGTTATAGAAGCAACACGCTCTCGTTATCCAGATAAACAGATTGTTGCTATATTCCAGCCGGATCGTTTTTCTAGAGGAGCAATGTTTGCTAAAGAATTTGCTGATTCTATGAATAGAGCTGATTTCCCATTTTTAATGCATTTCCCTGATAATGCAAAAAAAGAAGAGGGTATTGATATTGATATCTATGATATTGCTAAGTATATTCCTAGAGCAATTGTTATTAAAGATGATGAAACTGCTGTTTCATTACTTGGACAACATGATAATGTTGTATTCTTATTTATGAGCAGTAAAGACATTTATAAATTACAGAAAAAAGTAATTGATTATAAATCTTGTGATGAATAATTGTAAATGAAAGGAGAAATATTATGGATGCAAAGTTAATCTGTTATTGCATTTTATTGCTGTCAGGTTCATTTGCGTTATTAAGTTTAGGAATTCTTATTTTAAGAACATCTAATACTTTAAATCAAATAACACATTTGTTATGTTTAGTTGAGCCGACAATCGATAAAGTGAATCTAATTTTAGATGATATCAATGTAAAATTAGATATGTTAAATGCTCCTATTGATTTAGTGAGTGGTATTTTTTCTAAAAACGGGTTAAAAAACGGAGTATTTTCTACTGCTGGTTTTATAACTTCATTATTACACAAAAAAGATAAAAGAAAGAAGGGATAGTTATGAAAATTGGACGTTTATTAGCAACTATGGGTTTAGGTGTTGTAGCAGGTATGTTACTAGCTCCTAAAAAAGGAAGTGAACTTAGAGAAGATATCAAACAAGTATCTAAGAAAACTTATAATAATTTAAAAGATTTAACTAAAGAAGATGTTGAAAATTTATTAGAACAAACTATTGAAACAGTTAAAAAGTCAGTTGATGAATTTAATATGGAAGAATTTAAAGAATCAACTAAAACTAAATTAGAAGACTTAGAAGCTAAATTAAATGATTTTTCTGCTAAAATTAAAGAATCTGATAAATTTAATGAAGTGAAAGACAATGTGGTTGATTTATCACAAAAAGTTTCTGCTAAATATGAAGAAGTTAAAGCAAAAGTAATTGAAAATACTTTAACAGCTGATGATTATGATGAGTTTGAAAAAGAAATTGAAAATGTTGAAGAAAAATTAGAAGAAATGATTGAAGAAATCAAGGAATAGTCATGGCTAAAAGAAATGTTACAATTTATGATGTAGCTAAAGAAGCAGGTGTTTCATTAGCTACAGTTTCACGTGTTATTAATGGTTCAAATGTAGTTAAACCTGATACTCGTGATAAAGTCTTAGAAATAATTCAACGTTTAGATTTCAAACCAAATGAAATTGCTAGAGGTCTAGCAACGAGCAAAACAACAACAATTGCGATTATTTTTCCACAATCATTATTTGCTCATGTTAAAGATATGATTGGTGGTATTGGTGATACAAGCCGTACTTTAGACTATAATGTAACTATTTATACATCTGATGAATTAGGTAGTGGAGATCCAATGGAAGATATTATTGCAAAAGTTGTTAAGTCGAGAGCTGACGGTGTTATTTTATTCAATAATGATCAAATAGAAAATCAGATTGAACGTCAGATTGATTTATTAAGTAAATATAAGCTTCCTGCAGTTGTTATTGGAAACAAAATTGAAAGTGAATATATTGGTAGTATTTATGCTGATTCTAAAAAAATCACTTATGAATTAACTCATAATTATTTAGAAAAAGGTAAAAAAGATATATTATTAGTGACTGCATTTCAAAACTTATTAAAAAGTAAACATATGATTGAAGGAATGAAACAGGCTTATGATGAACATGGTATTGAATTTGATGAAGAAAAACATGTTATTCATACATCTAATCATTATGAAGAAAGTTATCCTCAATTCTATGAATATTTTAAAACTAACAGACACGATGTTGTGATTGCTGGATATGATAAAGAAGCAGTTGCAGTTGTTAATGCGGCTAAAGATAATGGTATAGATATACCTAATGAGTTAGAAGTTATTGGAATGATGAATACGAGCTATGCTCAAATCTGCAGACCTGCATTAACTTCAGTTTATGTTCCTGTTTATGATATGGGTGCAATGGCTATTCGTTTATTAACAAAAATGTTAAATAATGAAACCATTGATTCTAAAGAAGTTTGTGTTCAGCATGCTTTAATGCCTAGAGCCTCTACACTATAAAATTATTACTATTGACTTTAAGATGTATTTTTTGTAAAATTAATATACAGCGTTGAAAGAGACGAGTAATTATATAATTATGTAGTAGAGAGCTTGTGGCTGGTGAAAACAAGTCTTAATGTATAATGAATACACTCTGGAGCATCTAAGTGCAAAGCTTAGACGGTGGAAACATCGTTATCAATAAAAGTGTATGCGTTAAGCATAAATTAAGGTGGTACCGCGAGAATTCGTCCTTTTTGATGAATTCTCTTTTTTTATTAAAGGAGGAAGTATAATGAAAATTTATGATGAATTAGTGTGGAGAGGACTTATTAAAGATGTAAGTTCGCCAGATTTAGAAGAAAAATTAAATAATGGTGGATTAACTTTCTATATCGGAACTGATCCGACTGGAGATAGTTTACATATTGGACATTTTTCTTCATTTTTAATTAGTAAAAGATTAAAAGATGCAGGGCATAATCCTATTTTATTAGTAGGAGGAGCTACAGGTTTAATTGGTGACCCTAAACCAGATACTGAAAGACCTATGATTACATTCGAACAAGTTCAACACAATTTTGAATGTTTAAAAGCACAAGCTATTAAATTATTCGGTTTTGAAGTTGTTAATAACTATGATTGGTCAAAAGACTTAAACTTTATTGATTTTTTAAGAGATTATGGAAAATTCTTCAATGTTAACTACATGTTAAGTAAAGATATTGTAAAAAGAAGATTAGATTTAGGTATTACTTATACTGAATTCTCTTACATGATTATGCAAGCGTTAGATTTCTATCATTTATATGAAACTAAAAACTGTGTAATGCAAGTTGCTGGACAAGATCAATGGGGTAATATTACAGCTGGTATTGAATTAATTAGAAAGAAAAGTGGTAAAGAAGCTTATGCATTTACTATGCCTTTATTAACTAAGAGTGATGGAACTAAATTTGGTAAAACAAATGGTAAAGCTATCTGGTTAGATAGAAATAAAACTTCACCTTATGAAATGTATCAATTCTTTATTAATTCAGAAGATGAAAAAGTTATTGATTATTTAAAATTCTTAACATTCTTAACTAAACAAGAAATTGAAGAATTAGAAGAAAAAAATAAAACTCAACCTCATTTAAGAGAAGCTCATAAAGCTTTAGCAAAACAAGTTATTACATTCTTACATGGTGAAGAAGCTTATGAAGAAGCATTAGAAATTAGTTCTATGTTATTCTCTGGTCAAATTCAAAACTTAACATTAGAACAAGTTAAATCTTGTTTCAATGGAGTACCAAGTATTGACTTAGAAGAAGATACACAAATTTTAAATGCTTTAGTAAAATGTAAAGCAGCATCATCTAATAGAGAAGCTAGACAATTTGTAAAAGGTGGTTCTGTATTAGTTAATGGTGAAAAAGTAACTGATGAAACTTTTGTTATTTCTAAAGATAATGCATTTGGTAATGAAGTAACAGTTATTAGAAGAGGAAAGAAAAATTATTACGTGATTAATCATAAATAGGAGGATTATATGAAAAAATTATTATTATGTGCTGCAGCATTAGCTATGTTGTTAACTGGTTGTGGATCTAAAGATACTGGTGATAAAGCAACTACTGCTCAAAACGGTGACGTTATTACTATTGATTTTGTCGGGAAGTTAGATGGTAAAGTATTTGAAGGTGGAAGCGCTGAAAATCAATCTTTCTTTTTAGGGTCTGGACAATATATCGAAGGTTTTGAAGAACAAATTGTTGGTATGGCTATTGATGAAAAGAAAACTATTGAAGTAACTTTCCCTAAACAATATGGTTCAAGTGATTTAGCTGGAAAAGATGCTACATTTGATATTACAATGAAAAATATTTATAAAAAAGCAGAAAAAGATTATGCTTCTAAAAATGGTGATGTTATTACTATTGATTTCGTAGGAAAATTAGATGGTAAAGTGTTTGAAGGTGGAAGTGCACAAAATCAATCATTATTCTTAGGTGCAGGACAATATATTAAAGGTTTTGAAGAACAAATCGAAGGAATGAAATTGAAAGATAAAAAGACTATTGAAGTAACTTTCCCTAAAGATTATGGTTCAGCAGATTTAGCTGGTAAAGATGCTACATTTGATATTACAATGAAAGAAATTTATACATCTATTAAATAAAAGAAACTCTATGAGTTTCTTTTTATTTATATTTATGATATGATTTCATAGGTGATTATATGGACGGGATTTTATTAATAAATAAAGAAAAGAATATGACAAGTCATGATGTAGTGAATCGAATTAGAAGATTATTACATACAAAAAAAGTTGGTCATTGTGGAACATTAGATCCTGATGCGACTGGAGTATTAGTTATTTGTGTTAATAAAGCTACAAAAGCTTTACAGTTTTTAACTAGTGAAAATAAAGAATATATTGCGACATTAAGTTTAGGACAATCAACTGATACTTATGATGCAAGTGGTAAAGTTATAGAAGAAAAAGAATTTAATGGTATAGATAATGTTGAAGAAGTATTTCAATCATTTTTAGGTGTTCAATCTCAAATTCCTCCTATCTATTCGGCTATTAAAGTGAATGGAAAAAAATTGTATGAATATGCAAGAAATAATGAAGAAGTGAAGATTGAACCTAGAACAGTAGAAATTAATGATATAGAAATTTTAAATATAGAAAACAATTTAATTCAATTTAGAGTAAAAGTGTCAAAAGGAACATATATTCGTTCATTATGCGTTGATATTGCTAAAAAATTAGGATATCCAGGACATATGTGTGATTTAATTAGAAGTGAATCAGGTCATTTTAAATTAGAAGATTGTGTAACTTTAGAAGATGTTGAAAATAATAATTATAGATTATTATCTATTGAAGAAGCGTTTGAGTCTTTTGAAAAATATGTTATTGAAGATGAGAATATTGTTTATCATGGTAAGAAAATTAAATCAGATATTAATAGAGATGTTGTGGTTGTAAATACGAATGGGAAGGTATTAGCAGTATATGGGCCAGATGGAAAAGGATATTTAAAAAGCATAAGAGGTTTATTTTAATGAAAATTATATACTTAAATGGACAAAGACAAAATATTGAAGAAAATATTGTAAGTGCAATTGGTTTTTTTGATGGCTTACATATAGGACATCATGCCCTTGTAGATGAAGTGTTTCATGTAGCTAAAAAGAGAGGTTATAAAACAGCTTTAATGACTTTTGATCATCATCCTTTATATGTATTAGGTTATAATGAAAAAGAAGAATGGCTTATGAGTATGGATGATAGAATTGAGTTATTAAATGATTTAGGTATGGATTATTTGTTTATTATTCAATTTGATAGACAGGTTGCTTCATTGTCACCTGAATTATTTATGCAAAAATATTTATTTGAAAATAAAATTAGACATGTTGTTTGTGGTTTTGATTTTAAATTTGGGTTTAAAAATTCTGGTAATCATGAAACTTTGAAAAATAGTCAATTGTTCGATGTGTCGGTTATTGAGGAAGTTTTATATGACAATAAAAAGATTTCATCATCTAGAATTAGAGAAGAATTAAATAGTGGTCATATAAAAGAAGTGAATACATTGTTAGGAAGAGCATATTCAATTAAAGGTGAAGTGATTAAGGGAAGACAGATTGGAAGACAAATTGGTTTTCCAACTGCTAATATATCTTATGGACAATATCATCTTCCATGCTTTGGTGTTTATGCAGTTAAAGTTGTGATTGATAAAAACGTTTATTATGGTATGTGTAACATTGGATTTAATCCAACTTTTAGTGAATTAAATAAACCTTCTCTTGAAGTTCATATTTTTGATTTTAATGAAGATATATATGGAAAAGAAGTGAAAGTTGAATTTTATGATTTAATTCGTTTAGAAAAGAAATTTAATCATAAAGATGAACTTATAGAACAGTTAAATAAAGATAAAATAGACATTATAAAAAGAATGAAGACACAGTAAGACTGTGTCTCAAAGTTTTTTAAAAGGGAGTGAAATTATGGATTTAGATCATTTATTAAATGAAAAACAAAAAGATGCTGCGACTCATTTGGATTCTCATTTGAGAATTATTGCGGGAGCAGGAAGCGGTAAAACAAGAGTTGTTACTTATCGTATCGCTTATCTTATTGAAACAGCAGGTATTGATCCTAGACATATTTTAGCAATTACATTTACTAATAAAGCTGCTAATGAAATGAAAGAAAGAGTTATTAATATACTAGGAGATTATGCTTCAGGTGCTCTACTTTGTACAATTCACTCTTTATGTGTAAGAATTTTAAGACAAAACATTAGAGCGTTAAATTATCCAAATAATTTTATTATAATGGATGAGGAAGATCAAAAATCTTTAATTAAAAAAATATTTAAAGAAAGACAGATTGATTCAAAAACAATTAGTATTAAAAGTGTTTTAAATTTTATATCATCTTGTAAATGTGCAGGTGTTTCACCTGAAAAGGCAATTGATCTTGCTGGAAGCAGTATTTCTGATCAAAAGAAAGCTTACACATATATGGATTATGAACAATACAATAAAGAACATTTTATGTTAGATTTTGATGATTTATTAATTAAAACTGTTGAATTATTTGAAAAACATCCTGATATATTGGAATATTGGCAAAATAAATTTCAATATATTCATGTTGATGAGTTTCAGGATGTGAGTGAAATTGATTATAAGTTAATTAAATATTTATCTGAAAAATCTATTCTATGTGTTGTAGGAGATCCAGATCAGACTATTTATTCATTTAGAGGATCGGATATTTCTTATATAATGAATTTTGATAAAGATTTTAAAGATGTAAGAACAGTTATTTTAGATCAGAATTATAGATCATCTCAGACGATTTTGAATGTTTCAAATAATTTGATAAGAAAAAACAAAAACAGATTAGAAAAAGACTTATATACTAATAATGAACAAGGAGCAACAGTTATTCATTATTCGGCAGTAAGTGAAGATGCAGAAGCAGAATATGTCTGTGATAAAATTGAAGAAATTATAAATAAGGTTGATGGTGTCAATTATAGTGATTTTGCGATTTTATATAGAGCCAACTATTTATCAAGAACATTTGAACAGACTTTGATTAAAAGACAAATTGATTATAAAATATTTGGTGGATTGAAATTCTTTAGCAGAAAAGAAATTAAAGATGCTTTAAGTTATATTCGTTTGTTAGTAAATCATGATGATTTATCGTTTGAAAGAATTGTTAATGTTCCTGCAAGAGGTGTAGGAAATAAGACATTAGATAAAATAAGAAATAAAGCCATTGAGTATGGTATTTCTAATTATGAAGCATTAAGTGCATATGCATATGAAATGGGATTATCTTCTAAAGTTAAAAAAGAAATGAAATATTTTATTGAGACATTAGAAGATGCAAAACATTCATCTCTTCCTAAGGATGAAGTTTTTGACAATCTAATGCGAAATATTGGATATTATGAAATGTTAAAAAATGACCAGGATGAAAATAGACTTCAAAACCTTATGGCATTAAAAGAGTCTATTAGAGATTATATGGTTAAAAATCCTGATAGTGCAAATTTTGAAAGTTATCTTCAAGATATAGCATTATACACAACACAAGATGAAGGATTTAATGATGAATATGTTTCTATGATGAGTATTCATATGGCAAAAGGATTAGAGTTTAATTATGTGTTTGTTGTTGGATTGTCTCAGGATATTTTCCCAAGTCATAGAAGTGTAAGTGAAGGCGGAGAAGAAGGTCTAGAAGAAGAAAGAAGATTGGCATATGTTGCATTTACAAGAGCTAAAAAACAATTATATCTAACAGATAGTCAAGGATATAATTTTATTACAAATTCTCCAAAAATCAGTTCGCAATTTATTGATGAAATTGGTAGAGAACAAGTTGAACATGTTGGTAGACCATCTGCTTTTAAGACGAGAGATTTTGTAAATTTAGGGCCAACTGTTTCAGAAATGATAGGGGATAATGATGTAGAAGAATGGCTTGTAGGTGATTTAGTAAATCATGATGTATTTGGTAAAGGTGTAGTTGTTAAGGTGAATGGTTCTACTATTGATATAGCCTTTGCTATGCCACATGGTATAAAGACATTGATGGCTAAACATAAAGCTATCCATAAATTAACTGCTTAAAGGAAGTTTTAACTTCCTTTTTTTTGTTAAATTAGTATGTTTATGTTTTATTTATCATTTGTTTTTGGTATAATTTATAAACGGAATGGAGTGGTCAATAATGTGTTTGGATAGATTAAATGAATTAAAGAAGTTATTGAATGAATTTAATTATCAATATTATGTATTAGATAATCCAACAGTAAGCGATCAGGAGTATGATCGTTATATGCAGGAATTAATTCAAATTGAAACAAAGCATCCTGAAATGATCACATCTGACTCTCCTACACAAAGAGTTGGTGGAGAAGTTTTAGATGGTTTCGTTAAAATAACTCATCAGCGACCAATGTTATCATTAGGAAATGTATTTAATGAAGAAGAACTAATTAGTTTTGATGAGAAGATAAGAGAAATTATTCCAAGTGTTGAATATTGCTGTGAACTAAAAATTGATGGTTTAGCAGTTTCACTTGTTTATAGTGATGGTCAATTGGATTATGGTGCAACTCGTGGTGATGGAACAATTGGTGAAGATATTACACACAATGTAAAAACTATTAAATCGATTCCATTAACAATTGATTATGATGGTGATTTAGAAGTACGTGGAGAAATCTACATGCCTAAAAAATCATTTGAAAAATTAAATGATCAAAGAAAAGAAGCAAATGAACCTTTATTTGCTAATCCAAGAAATGCAGCTGCAGGAAGTGTAAGACAGTTAGATTCTTCAATTGCAGCAAGAAGAGGTTTAGATGCATTTCTATATATGGTTCCTACAGCTTTAGAATTAGGATGCCATACGCATAAAGATTCGTTAGATTTTATAAAAAAATTAGGTTTTAAAACTAATCCTAAAACGAAAGTATTTAAATCTATAAAAGATGTATGGAAATATATTTTAGAAATCAGTGAAATCAGAAATACATTACCTTATGAAATTGATGGTGTTGTTATTAAGGTTAATGATATAGAAAAACAAGAACGTATAGGCTATACAGCAAAAGTTCCAAAATGGGCTGTTGCCTATAAATTCCCTGCCGAGGAAGTCACAACTAAATTAAAAGATATTATTTTTACAATTGGAAGAACTGGTCAGATTACACCAAATGCAATTTTAGAACCAGTTAGAGTTGCAGGAAGTACTATTTCAAGAGCTACTCTTCATAATGAAGATAATATTTTAAATAAAGATATCAGAGTTGGTGATTATGTCGTTATTAGAAAAGCAGGAGATGTTATTCCTGAAGTTGTTCGTTCTATTAAAGAAAAAAGAACAGGGGAAGAAAAACAATTTACGATGATAAAAACGTGTCCTCATTGTGGTTCAAACTTAGTTAGAAAGATGAATGAGGCAGCATATTATTGTTTAAATGAAGAATGTGATTCTAAAAAGATTGAAAAAATTATTCATTTTGCATCTAGAGATGCAATGAATATAGAAGGTTTAGGCGAAAGAATTATTGAGCAATTCTATAATTTAGGATTTATTCATTGTATTGAAGATATATATGATTTATACAAACATAAGAATGAAATTATGGAACTTGATGGTTTTGGTAAGAAATCTGTTGATAATCTTGTTTTAGCAATTGAAAAAAGTAAAGATAATTCTTTAGAAAAATTGTTGTTTGGACTTGGTATTAAAGGTATTGGTGCAAAAATGGCTGATAATCTTGCTAAAGAATTTAAAACTATGGATGCACTATTAGATGCAACAAGTGCTAAATTGTTATCTATTAGAGATGTTGGAGATACGATAGTTCAATCTATTAATCAGTTTAGACATGATGAAAAATGTTTAGAACTTATTATGAATTTAAAATTCTTAGGTTTAAATATGGAATATCTAAAAGATACTTCAATTATGTTTGAAAGTATTTTTAAAGATAAAACAGTTTGTGTAACTGGTACATTAGAATTAATGAAAAGAAATGAAATTAAAGAATATCTGACACGTCTTGGTGCAAATGTCACTGGAAGTGTTTCTAAAAAAACTGATTATCTAATTTGTGGGAAAGATGCTGGAAGTAAATTAGAAAAAGCAAATCAGTTAGGAATTAAAGTTTTAAGTGAGTTAGAATTTAAAGAGGAGGTAGGTTTATGAGAAAATTAATAATCTGTCTTCTTTCTGTAGTGTTGTTAAGTGGATGTACAATTAAAGAAACAGTCCAGCAGGAAACACATAATGATACTGCTTCGATGCAATCTTTTGATAATAGTTATTATAAGATTGTTAATTTTGGTGGTAGTGAACTGAGAGAAAATTTTTATTTAAGTTTTGGTACAAGTAATGATTTTTTATCAATTGGTAGAGGACTTCAGCAGTTATCTTCTTCATATTTTAATACATCAGAATATTATATGAGTGAAGGACAATATTTAGGTGCTGAAGAATTGACTCAATTATTAAGAAGAAGTGAAGATAAGGAAAAATTTCCTTATACTTTACAGGTTGCTAAAGGGAAATCACTAGAAGGAGAATTTGAACCTGTTATGGTTTCAAGTGTTCAGGAACAGGATTATTATGTTAAAGAAGGTAATAATTATGTTTTAAAAGGACTTTCGTTTGCAATTATTTTAAATCCAACGACAAGTACAGGTGAAACAATTGAACCAGCCTTAAGTGATGAAACGATTAAAAAATATGGGAAAGAATGTATTGAAAAATTATATAAATTTATAAAAGAATATGATACATTTAAAAAGATTAAAACACTTCCTATTCTGATTAGTGTTTATCAGGCAACTGACAGATCATCAAGTACAATTGATGGGCACTATATTTTAAAAGCATTATGTGAAAAAAAGGTAGGTAATATTGAAAATGTTAATTACCAGACTGTTTATTTTACAAGCAAGGTTGCTGAAGAATTAGATAAAGTAACGCATTCAGAATTTGAAATTATTAAACAAAAATTAAAAAATGCTGCTTATGAAGCAGCAGGTTTTCAAGGAACTGCAAGATATATAAACAACGAAATTCAATCTATGGTTATTAATGCAAACTTGAATACTAAAACTTATACAGAATTGATTTATTTAACTGATTATATTGCAAATTTAATTAAAGATGGATTTACATATGACTTTGATATAAAAGTTATTGTTAATTCTCAAGATGCAACACAAGCAGTTATTATTAAAGAAAAAGGACATGATGTGAAATCATCATTATTATATTAGGAGGATATTATGAGTAATACAGAACAAATGTTATTAAAATTAGCTCGCAAGACTATGTTTAACATCTCTGAAGAAGAAATGAAACCATTAGTAGAAGAATACAATGTTTTCATGAATCATGTTAAAATCTTAGAAGAGATTGATACTGAAGGTGTTGAACCTTTAGCATTCCCTTATGAGATTGAAACAACTTATTTAAGAGATGACAGTGAAACAAGAGTTATAAGTAGAGAAGATGCATTATCTAATGCAAAAGATATTAAAGATAATCAAATTAAAGTACCAAAGGTGGTGGGGTAAAATGGTTCAATATACAATTGAAGAATTACATAAATTATTTAATAGTGATGATTTTAATGTAGAAAATTATTATAAAGAATTATTTGCTGAAGCAAAATGTCAGCAAGAAAGATTAAATGCTTTCGTAACTATTACTGAAGAAAAAGCATTAGCGGATTTAGCAAAACAAGATTTTTCTTCTATTTTAAGTGGTATTCCTTTTGCTGCTAAAGATAATTATAGTACTAAAGGAATCTTAACTACTGCTTCTAGCCGTATGTTAGAAAATTATTTACCAATTTACAATGCTGCTGCAATTGAAAAATTAGATGCAGCAGGTGCATGTTTATTAGGTAAAGCAAGTATGGATGAGTTAGCAATGGGTGGTTCAAATCGTACTGCATTAACAGGACCAGTAAAAAATCCATGGGATACATCTCGTATTTCAGGTGGATCTTCTGGAGGAAGTGCTGCAATTGTTGCTTCTGGTTTAGTTCCTTTTACTTTAGGAAGTGATACAGGAGATTCAATTCGTAAACCAGCTGGTTATTGTGGTGTAGTTGGTTTTAAACCTACATGGGGTAGAATTTCTAGATATGGTGTTGTACCTTATGCATCAAGTTTAGATACAATTGGTGCATTTACAAGAAATATTAGAGATATGGCTATTGTAGCTGAAGCGTTATCTGGAAGAGACAATAGAGATATGACTTCTAGCTTTAATGAAGTTCCACATTATTTAAATGATTTAAATAGTGATATTAAAGGAATGAAAATTGCAGTATTAAGAACTGTAAGTGATGAAATTACTGATGAAAATGTAAAAGCAAACTTTGAAATGGTTGTAAATAAATATAAAGAATTAGGTGCAATTGTTGAAGATGTAACAATGCCTAAACAATTATTAAAATCTTTATTACCTGTTTATACTATTATTGCAAATAGTGAAGCAACAAGTAATCATGCTTGTTTAGATGGTATTAAATATGGAAATAGACAAGATGGTGCAACAACTGATGAAATTATGATTAATTCACGTACAAATGGTTTTGGTGCACATATTAAAAGACGTTTTATCTTAGGTAATTTAGCTTTAGCTACTGATAATCAAGAAAAAATGTTTAGAAAAGCACAAAGAGTAAGACGTTTAATCGTTGAAGAAATGAATAAAATTTATGATCAGTATGATATTATTTTAACACCAAACTGTGGTGGTATTGCTCCAAAAATTGATGAAGCTCCAGAAGATATTTTAAGTGATGAATATGTAGTATTAGAAAATCATATGTGTATGGCTAACTTTGCTGGTACACCATCATTATCTTTACCTACTGGTTTTGTTGATGGAATGCCAGTAGCAGTTAATTTAAATGGACGCTTATTTGAAGAACAAACTGTATTGAATTGTGCTTATGCATTAGAAAGTGCATTAGAATTTAAAAATCAATACAAAAGGGAGGGGTAAACATGAATTTTGAACAAGTTATTGGATTAGAAGTTCACTGTGAATTAAAAACAAATTCTAAAATGTTTTCATCTTCTCCAGTTACATTTGGTGAAGAACCAAATACAATGATTAATGAAGTAGACATGGCTATGACTGGAACATTACCTGTTTTAAACAAAAAAGGTGTTGAATATGCTATTCGTGTATGTCATGCATTACATATGGAGATTGATGAATTATTATGCTTTGATAGAAAAAATTATTATTATTCAGACTTACCTAGAGGATATCAGGTAACACAAGATAGAAGACCTATCGGGAAAAATGGATATATTGATATTGAAGTAGATGGTGAAAAAATAAGAATTAATATTGAAAGACTTCATATGGAAGAAGATACTGCAAAACAGTTCCACTTTGATGATTATTCATTAATTGATTATAATCGTTCTGGTATTCCTTTAGTTGAAATAGTAACTAAACCTAATATTAGAAGTGGTGCACAAGCTGCAGCATATTTAGAAAAATTAAGACAAATCTTATTATATACTGATGTATCTGATGCAAAAATGGAAGAAGGTTCAATGCGTTGTGACGTTAATATTTCTATTCGTCCTTATGGAAGTGAAAAATATGGTACACGTGTTGAAATCAAAAACCTTAACTCAATTTCAAATGTTCAAAAAGCAATTGAGTTTGAAGCTTTAAGACATGAAAGAGAATTAATTCAAGGTCGTGGTCTTGAACAAGAAACTAGAAGATTTGATGAAGATTTAAAAGAAACTGTAACAATGCGTAAAAAAGGTGATGCAGTAGATTATAAATATTATCCAGAACCAAATATCTTGCCAATTCGTATTTCTCATGATTGGGTTATGCAAATTAAAGATGAATTACCTATGTTTGCAGATGAAAGAGAAGCATTATATATTGAAAAACATGGTTTACCAAAAGTTGATGCTAAAATTTTAGTTTCTAATAAACAAGTTTCTGATTTTTATGAAGAAGCTGTAAAATATACTAATGAATATAAATTAGTTTGTAACTGGTTATTAGGTGAAGTACAAGCTTATTTAAATAAAGCTAATTTAACTATTAATGAAACTAAATTATGTCCTGAATATTTAGCTAAAATGATTAATTTTATTCAAGATGGAACAATTTCATCTAAACAAGCGAAAAAAGTATTTGAAATTTTAATGAATGAAGGTAAAGATCCATTAGTTATTATTGAAGAACAAGGAATGAAACAAATTAGTGATCCAAAAGCATTAACTGAAATTATTAATGGTATTTTAGATAATAATGCACAATCTATCGAAGATTTTAAAAATGGTAAAGATAGAGCTGTTGGATTCTTAGTTGGTCAAATTATGAAGAAAACTGGCGGACAAGCTAATCCAAAAGTAACTAATCAGATTTTAATTCAATTATTAAAAGAGAGAACGCAATAAAAGTTTGTATTTAAGCCATTTATTTGGTATTATGTATTATAAGGTTGGTGATAAAATGGCTAAAAAATTTGTTTTTGATGATGAGAATCTAGAAATTATTGATAGACATGATGATGTTCATAGTTCTGTTAATACTCAAAATCAAATGAATGATGAAATAAAAGAAGTTGAAAATAAAAATCTTGAAAAAACTATTGTAGTTTCAAAAGATGAGATTTTTCAAACTGAAGAATTAGAAGAGGATTTACCTGAAGAAAAAGAATCAATGTTAAAGAGGGTTTTACATATGAAATGGCGATGGTGGCATTATATTCTTTTTGGGTTAATTGTTTTATGTATATTATTTGCTGTTTATATTTATTCAGTAACGAATACAGATGGACCTGTTTATGGTAATAGATGTGAAGGCGTTGTTGCTATTCCTATCGATGCTAAAACATCTACAATTGAAAATATGACTAAAGAATATCAAGAAATTGAATCTTTAGAAATTGAAGTTGTATGTAAACAGATTAAATTTGATATTACTTTTAAAAGCGGTACAAAAACAAAAAAAGCAATTTCAATTGCTGAAACTGTTGTAAAGTCATTTGACGAAGAAGCAGGAATTCAAAAAGATGAAGAAAAAACATATAGTAACTTATTTGGTTCTATTGATAATGAACCTCAATATGATATTAATGTTTGTCTAATTTGTGAAGACAATAAAGATTTCCCAGTTTATGGTACTAAGCATACACAAAGAGATAAAATCACTTATACTTATGCTAGTATTAAGGATCAGGAAAGTTATGACAAAGCAGTGTCTACATTAGACGAAAAATAAAAATAAACGAGCATTGCTCGTTTTTTTTGGAGGTAATTATGAAAAAGAATGATTATTTAGATGCGTTATGTGTAGATTATACACATGATGCACAAGGAATTGTAAAAGTAGATGGATTTCCAGTCTTTGTAAAAAATATGCTTGTTGGAGAAAGAGGAAAAATCAAAATAATCAAAGTTGTAAAAAACTATGCAGTTGGAAGATTAATTGAGTTGTATGATTGTTCTCCTTATAGAGTTGAAGCAAAGTGTCCATTATTTAAACAATGTGGTGGATGTCATATTCAGCATTTATCATTAGAAGGTCAGCAAAAATTTAAAACAAAACGTGTTAAAGATACATTAGAAAGAATAGGTAAATGTGATGTAGAAGTTAATAATTGTTTAATGATGGATGAACCATGGTATTATAGAAATAAAGTTCAGGTACCTGTAGGAAATAAAGATGGGCATCTGATTTCAGGTTTTTATAAACAGCATAGTAATGATATTGTAGAGATGGATCATTGTTTTATACAAAATGATGAATCAAATGCTTTGGTAAAAAGAACAAGAGAATTATTAGAATATTATGGTGAAGAAGCATATGATAAAGTAAAGAGAACTGGTAATATAAGACATATTTTAGTTAAATATGGTTTTACACAAAAAGAACTTATGCTAGTTTTAATTACATATAAAGATAAAGTAAAACATTTAAATGAAGTTTCTGAAATTTTGAAAAAAGAGTTTTCTCAGCTTAAAACTATTATTTTAAATATTAATAAAAGACATGATAATGTTATACTTGGGGATGTTGTAAAAGTTGTTGATGGGCAAGGATATATAGAAGATACTTTATTAGGTAATGTATATCGTATTTCTACTCAGTCTTTCTATCAGGTTAATCCTATTCAGGTAGAAACTTTATATTCTAAAGCTATAGAATATGCTGAGTTGGATCAAAATGATGTTGTTGTTGATGCTTATTGTGGTATTGGGACAATTTCATTATCAATGGCTAAACATGTTAAAAAAGTATATGGAGTTGAAATAGTTGAACAAGCAATTATAGATGCAAAAAACAATGCTTTAAGAAATGATATTCATAATGTTGAATTCACATGTCAGGATGCAGGTGAGTTCATGGTTCAAATGGCTAAAAAGAATCAAAAAATAGATGTTGTTATGGTTGATCCTCCTAGAAAAGGATGTTCTCAAGTTTTCTTAGATCAGCTATTAACATTATCTCCTAAAAAGGTTGTTTATATTTCTTGTGATGTAGCAACTCAAGCAAGAGATATTGCATATTTAAGTCAATTTGGTTATAAAGCAGTTATTGCTCAACCAGTTGATATGTTTCCACATAGTCATCATATTGAAAATATTGTTAAATTAATTAAAGAGTAGATGATTGCATAATAGAAATATTATGCAATTTTTATTAAGGAAGGTGAATTTATGAATCTTTTAAATAAGAAGTTCTGGTTTTCGTTATGTTTGTTTGGTTTAATTGGTCAGATAGCATGGACTGTTGAGAATATGTATTTAAATGTATATATTTATAATATGTTTCAGGCAAGTGCAAGTGATATTTCTTTGATGGTAGGTGCAAGTGCTTTTGTTGCTACAATTACGACTTTATTTATGGGGGCATTATCAGATAAAACTGGTCAAAGAAAAAAACTGATTTGTTTTGGTTATATTTTATGGGGATTAAGTTTGTTTGCTTTTTCTTTTATAAATAAAGAATTTTTTTCATTGTTTATTAAAGATATATTAAAAGTTAATTCGTTTTGTATTTTACTTGTAATTATATTGGATTGCATTATGACATTTTTTGGCTCTACTGCAAATGATGCTGCTTTTAATGCATGGATTAGTGATAAGGGACAATATAATGCAAGAGGTAAAATTGAAGGTATTGTGTCTATTATGCCTTTGCTTTCAATTTTAGTTGTTTTTGGATGTTTTATGTTTTTTGATTTAACATTATCAGCGAGCTGGAATTTGATTTTTAGAATATTAGGACTAATTGTCTGTATTGCTGGGATTTTCGGCTTTGCTTTAATAGACGAAAATTGTCATATTAAAGAAACAGAATCATATAAAAATCTTATTTTTTATGGATTTAGAAAAGACGTTTATTTAAACAATAAAATGCTTTATTCTTGTTTAGTTCTATTTTGTATTTTTAGTATTTCTATACAGGTTTTTATGCCATATTTGATTTTATATTATGAGCATACATTACAATTAAGTAATTATGTAATTATATTTGCACCTGCAGTTTTAATTGCAGGATTATTTACAGTATTTTATTCTTCTATATATGATGTGGCAGGATTTCAAATTGCTGTTATACCTTCTACAATTATATTAATGTTAAGTTATGTAATATTATTTTTTGCTAGAAGTTCTGCTTTAGTTTTTATAGGGACATTATTGATGATGATGGGCTATATGAGTGGAATTACTGTTTATGGCGCAGCAATACGTGATCGTATCCCAGAAGGTAAATTTGGGCAATTTCAAGGTATTCGTATTATATTCCAGGTTTTGATTCCTGGTATTATTGGACCTATGATTGGTTCAACAGTTTTAAGAAATGCTCATGTGATTGTTAACAATGATGGAACACAGTCTTTTATTCCTAATGCTAATATTTTTCTTGCAGCTTTTGTTGTAATGATTTGTTTATGTGTTTTATTAAAATCAGTATTTAATATGATCAAAACATCACATTATGATTTATATACAAAAGCAGGGGAAGAATTAATGAGTGATGATTTAAATCCTTGGCAAAGTTATCCTAGACCTCAGCTTAAAAGAGATAAATATATGATTTTAAATGGAGATTGGGATTTAGATGGATCTTATATTAAGGTTCCTTTTGCACCTCAATCGTTATTGTCAAAATATAAAGGTGAAATAAATGATGAAATGATTTATACAAAACTATTTAAAATTCCTGAAAATTTTGATAGGGATAAAGTTATTCTTCATTTTGATTCAGTTGATCAGATTGCTGATGTTTATGTGAATGATCAATTTGTTACTCATCATGTTGGTGGATATTTAAGATTTAGCTGTGATATTTCAAAATATATTGTTAAAGATAAAGAGAATAAACTTACAGTAAAAGTTACAGATACTTTATCTAAAAAATATCCATATGGAAAACAATGTAAAGATAGAGGTGGAATGTGGTATACACCTGTAAGTGGTATATATAAAACTGTTTGGATTGAAAATGTAAATGATAAATATATTGAAAAAATTACTATTACACCTGATTTAAAAGGAATTGATTTAACTGTTCATGGAGATATTGATAAATTTAGTGTTATTATTGAAGATAATGGTAAAAAGAACACATACGAATCATTTACTAATAACATAAGAATAGATATTGAAAATCCTAAAATTTGGGATTGTGAAAACCCATATTTATATAAAATGAAAATTATAACAGAACAGGACGAAGTTGAATCATATTTTGCATTAAGAACGATTGAAATAAAAGAAATAGAAGGTGTAAAAAGAGTATGTTTAAATGATAAACCTATTTTCTTACATGGTGTTTTAGATCAAGGGTATTTTAGTGATGGTATTTATACACCAGCATCAGAACAATGTTATGATGAAGATATTTTAAATATGAAAAAATTAGGTTTTAATTTACTTAGAAAACATATTAAAATTGAACCAGATTATTTCTATTATGCATGTGATAAATTAGGTATGCTAGTTATGCAGGATATGGTTAACAATGGATCTTATTCTTTTATAAAAGATACTGTAATTCCTACTTATATTAGTAAAAAAAGAAATGACACACATATTGATATAAATAGTGAAACATCAAAAATATTTATTTCTCATACAATTGAAACATTACAGCAACTACATAATTTCCCTTGTATAATTAGTTATTGTATTTTTAATGAAGGATGGGGTCAATTCCATTCAGATTCATTATATCAGTTAGTTAAACAAATTGATTCTTCGAGAATTATCGATTCTACTTCAGGATGGTTTCATCAGAATTATAATGATTTTGATAGTGAACATATCTATTTTAAGAAAATTGATATTGAAGTTAAAGATAGACCTTATTTAGTTTCTGAATGTGGTGGTTTTACTATGAAGTGTGATCATCATATTTATAGTAAATATAATGTTTATGGTTATGGTGTTTGTGAAAATAGTGAATTATTAACTGACAAGATTGAAGATATGTATGATACTATGATTTTACCAGGTATTAAAAAGGGTGTCTGTGGTTGTGTCTATACGCAAGTCAGTGATGTAGAAGATGAAATTAAT
The DNA here is from genome assembly GCA_045614925.1 of Coprobacillaceae bacterium. Classification (GTDB taxonomy): domain Bacteria; phylum Bacillota_I; class Bacilli_A; order Erysipelotrichales; family Coprobacillaceae; genus JAZLDV01. The sequence goes on from JAZLDV010000044.1 coordinate 76,255, forward strand.
GGATTATATACTTATGATAGAAAAGTATGTAAAGTCAATGTTCAAAGAATGAAAGATTTATCTGAACGATTATATAATGAGTTAAATAGGCAAAAATTATAGATATTAATATAATTGAAAATATTATGAATGTATGATAAAGTAATCATAGTCTTAATGAAAGGATGAATATTATGCAAGAAACTATTTTATTTTATAAATTAGATAGTCAGATTCAAATGATTATTGAGAGAATTTCTATGCAATTAGGTATTTTTGTAAAAGAAATTAACGAAGAAGATATTTGCCAAAAAATGGGTTATTTATTATCTATTGATGGTTTTGAAAGATTAGAAGATATTGAAGTTGAAAGTGACATGAGTAAAGAATTCTTATTCTTTGCAAATATGACAGATCAGCAATTAGATATTCTTTTAGATGTATTTAGAGGAGCTGGAATTCCAATGATTCCATATAAAGCTAAATTAACAGAAACAAATATTGACTATACATTTTGTGAGGTTTATAAAAATGTTGAACATGAATATAAATCTATTACAGGTCAAATGAATTAAAACCGATACTTTAATTTAAACGGGGGTCAAGGCTGATTTGCCTTTAATTCCTTGGGGTTTAGGTATTAAGAATAAGGTAGAATTTTATCGGTATTGTACCGATAGAATTCTACCTTTTTTAATGCCAGATCAATCTTAAATTTAG
>JAZLDV010000045.1:0-6960 GCA_045614925.1 Coprobacillaceae bacterium
CTTTGTTGTTCTTTTTTGCAATTCAACAATATATGTACCTACCAACTTATCCACATTATAATTAGATTTATTAACTACTGAATCAAAAACCTCTTGGATAAAAGGTATATCTAATTTCATTAAGGTAAAATATAAAGCCGTCTTTTCTGTTTGTGTTTCTTTTAAATAATATTCAAATATTTTTTGAGTACACTTTTTACAGTACGGCACTTTACCATCAGAGAAATTAGACCAACTTGTATAAAAGTCGGATTCTTTAATTTGTCCTGTACAATTTAATAAAGGAGCATTATGTCCTTTACACATACGGACATTTTCTGTTTTTGTAGAAACCATAAGTAACTCCTTTAATTTCAAAAGAGCCAACTACTATTTAGTAGTCAGCCCTTTTAATGCCTAATATGTGGTGGGTAGATTATAGGTCGCTACCCACACCGACCTGCATCTTTAAGGGAGGGATGCCGTATGCTTTGCGAATATATCAAAAAGGATTAACCTTTTTAATCTTTATCATAAACTTCATTAGTAATACTTATGATACCACTAATAAAGGTATGGACTTCATTATTTGCCGCTTTTGTTATCTGAATATCATAATAATACGCACCTACTTCAAGGTCTTTTGTATCAGCGTGTTCTAAAACTAAAGTAAGTGTAGTATTATCTATAGTCTTTTCTATAAGACATTCGGCATCATCATAATTCTTTTTAAGCCCAAAGTTAATTACATCATCTGCTTGGACTTGATATATTTGTTTATCATTATCTACAACAACAAAAGGGAAAATTATAGTATCACCTTTTGTGGCTTTAATTCCAAAATTATCAAGAAATTTAACCATTTTGACCTCCTTATTTATTTACGCTCACCACAATGGGCTACTTTTATTTCACCCATCGTGGCTCACAACCATAATCAATATGGCTATCTCATATGGTATGGGATATTGTAGGTACAGGAATCGAACCCATACTAGCACCACGCCTACTACACTTATATATGGAATGTAAACGAACTCTTTATCAATGAGAGCAAACATTACCTTGGGCTTTATTATCAATAGCCCTTTGACTTTTAATCTATGTACCTTTTGACAAAAGACCCTGTGCGGGAACAAGAAAAATCAAATGGTTAATTATTTTCTTTTGTGGTTAATTGGAAATTCCCTACCTAGAATGGTATCGTGACCTAATGTACACGATACAGGGAATAATCCGTTCACACATAAATCATAGAGAAAGGAGGGCTTTAACTATGAATAACAAAACATTTGTGTTTGTCTTGCAAACAACATCACAAATCTTTTTGTATGTAAACAACTTTCACGTCTGCAAGTACGTTACTTTGTTGATACATTAACATTATACCATATTATTTATCATTTGTCAATACTAATTCAAAATTATTTTATGACTTTCTATAAATCCATAATCTTTATCAAAGCCACATATCATACAAGAGCCTTTTGATATTTTATGTATTGAATTAGCATACGGGTCATCTCCACAGAAACTTGGAAACTGAATATTTTCCACATCGTGAACACCATCTAATGAAACCCCTGTCTTTTGATTAGAGTGTAAATGTCCACATACTGAATAATCATAAAGTTTTCTGCGTTGAATTGTAAAGTTCTTTATTGCTTCACTTTGATTCTTTTCTGTATGCCCGTGGAAACCAATTATATCAAAATTCCATATCTTAAAGTCTAAATACATATCTCCGTCAAGTGGGGAATACATATCAATATTCTGATTATTTCTAATACCTGTTTTGATATATCTGTGTATTGTATATCCTAAATCTTCACGCACATCGTAATTTTGTAAAAATCTAGGCATAGAATGATTTCCATATACTACGTCAAATAAATTAATATGTATTTGAGTTTTTTCTACAAGCACTTCTAAAAAGCCTATTAACATATCGGATATATCAGCAACAGATTTTGAAACTGTTGAATCCATAGCCTGTAGGTTAGACATTCTTAAACATCCGTCTATTAAATCTCCAAGTAGAATAATGTTTAATTCGTCTAATTGCTTAACTCTTATAAACGATATTACCTCTGTTAAAAGTAAAGACAATCTATCTTGAACTATCTTCATTGAATATTCATTAGTTGCGGTTTTCCAATAAGCGTTAGCGTGAATATCTGCAATACCTAACAAATATTTCATTCTTTTATTTCGGGGCATATACTTGGGTTCTAATTTAGGAACTTCTCTTGATTGAATATATTGCCCTATCTGTTCATAGAATAATTCTTGTCTTGCACCTTCTCTGTCAAGTCTATTACGTTCAAGATTAAGTGTTTGTAACTTTATTCTTTCAGACTTTAATTCCTTTTTAAGTTCTTTAAGACTATTAAGGTGTTCTTCATCAGAAGCAGAGCCTAAGTTACTATTTTCCATAACTTTCTTCATAACGGCAAACTGTTTACGATATTTGGCTTCACCATAATCATAACCGAGTAGTTCATTCATAATATCTTTAACCGCCTCCCAAGAGCCGATTTCATCTTTCATCTGACCTACTCGATATAACAGTTCTTCTTCTGTTTCACCATCATATCTTTTTATATCACACATAAATTACCTCTTATGCTATTTCTTCCGTACTCTGTAAACTTATTTCTGAGCCAACCATTTGTTCAAGTATTTCAATAACATTATATTCTTGAACGCTATCCTTATCTTCAACTGTGCAGATAAAATCTCCGCTTTCTGTCTTATCTAAAGTTCCAATAAGTTTGATAATTTTCTTTTCTTCATAAAGATTCTTAGCCATAATATATTAAACCTCTTTTCTACTGTTTGCTATTTTTAGCAAATCCACAATATTCTTAAACTTATTACCATTTTTAGAATTAACCAATTTTTCTCTATATTTGCGACCTACATTTTTTACTTTTTTATCAGACGCTAAAATAAAATTATTTTCATTAACGCTGACATCAAATTTTTTAGCCGCACGAAATGTTATAGACTTTCTTGGTTTAACGTAAACTAATTGTTTCTCGTTATCTTTGTTTGGATTGTTAATAATCCTTTCTCCGCTTTTGCGGTCTTTGATTTCAAAGATACCAAAGTCTTTTATGCTAATTCTATTGTTTAGTTTAAGTTGGTCTAATATAACCTTATAGATTGATTGTAAGTAATAATCAACCGAATGTGGACTTGCTTTTGCATTGTATAGATTATTTATTTTAAGTGCAATTAAATTACACAAGTCGTCATACGAAATATCACTCATAATGTTTTGTCTTTTCTTTGACTTTTTCATATAAGGTTCTATAAACTTTAAATCTTATTTGAAAGAACGATGGTTCTGAATCCTTTAAGGTTACAACAGTATCGTTATCAAATAATTTATATGTACTACCACTCTTTCTTCCCACCCTTTTATTTAAATACCAATATCCTAAGTGTGGTAAGATTATGGTCATTTCGTTATCGGCATATGGACTCATATATAAATCCGTAACTAATTGTTTGTATAACCGAAAACATTCTGCGACTTGCTTTAAATTTAATCCTGTTTCTGAATTGTTAGAAATATATCTGTATATATCATCACTAACTAATCGTGGATTAGTTTTCTTTTTGTTTCTAAAGTTTTTAAACCTTTCATCACTCAAGACAGTACGCCACCCCTTTCTAAATATATTGGCAAGGTATAAAGCCCCTTGCCGTGGCTTTTCACGTAATTTAAATAACTGCGAACGTTCTCCTTATTAATTCGTTAACCCGTGTAGTTGCAACTTTACACTAAGTTAACAGTACCGCACTTGGACGTTAGCGGCTAGGCTACTCATTTCTCCAAACTTTCTGCCTTATTCTAAGAGAATGAACCTAAGTCGCACTCTCTCTCATTAGAATAGAAATATCAACTATTCCTAAACCATTGATTTTACTGAGTTTTTTAAACATTGATTTTATCTAGGTATACATAAAAAGTTGTCATTTTTTAATATTTTTGCTAAAACATTTTAATAAATTTTTAGAATTTATGTCATATAATATTTTAATTAAAAGTGATTTATTTTTATTTGTATTATTTTTTACATTACATTTATTTTGCTTTATACTTGGTGTAATATAAAATGCTCTATCTATTAACCAAGACATAAGACCTAGATAATTTTTAGATATATATATACTTTTAATATCATTTATAAGTTCTTCAAAGTCTAATTGTATTTCTTCTTTGTATCTCTTATAATTTTCATCATAAGCATATGTGGTATTATATAAAAATAAATCTAAAGAATATCTTTCAATTAATTCTTCAACCTTTCTACATTTGCGCCTGTCATCTTCTAATTCAAATTTTTCAAAGAAATAACTCATAGGCAACGTAGACTCATTACTTCTGTAATTATCGAACTTTAAATCCATAAGATAATTCATAGGGCAAACTAATTTTTTATTTATTTTATCAGAACTGAATTTTTTATCATTTAGTTTTGCCTTTTTATCTTTTACGTGTTTCCAAAAAGCAGGAGAACCATTTTCTTCAACGTTAATATCTTGTTTAATTCTTTCTATCTCATCTATAATATTAACGTCAAATGTTCTTTTTGCATTATCAATAGCCGCTTGTGCAAGAACACTCAATATACAAACATAGTCTTTATATTTTTGGTCATCAAAATTATACATATATGTTTGTGCTAACTGAGCAAGATTACTTGAAAGTCCTATTGCACTTTGAGCGTGTGATAATGAATTATCTATTAAAGCATAATTCTCTAAAGTATTGTTATATTTATTTTTATCTTTTGGGATATTATTAACTATAGTCGGATAATTTAAATATGCTCGTCTTGCACATTTTACTATATCAATTTGATTAGTAACATATCCCGAATCGCTATCAAAGTCACAACCATTCATTCTGTCTTGAATAGGTGTGTGTAAAACATTAAGTGCTATTATTTGTTCACCTAAATCAAAATACTTGAAATATTCTTCTGAATAAACATTATGCAAGTAAGAAATATTATTCTTTGAATTATGTGGACTTCTGAAACAAGCCAAATGTTCATTATCATCAAATCTTTGAGTAAAGCATTGAATACAATCTTCTTCCTGTTTAAACGTAGTATCGTTTTCTACATCTTCTCCAACTGTATAAAGTAACATAGCATACGGGCTACCAACAAAAACAAGATTGTCTGCATTTTGTAATACCTTACCAAACTTTAGATTACTTATATAGTTTTCAATAATAATTGTTTTACGCTTTCTAAAATATTCACTCCGCAGGAAATTTTTATTTTGATTGCATAAAGCAATTAATACTTCAAAGTCATTTGAAAAATTTTTATTATCGTTAAGATATTTCAAAAATACATTATTATCTCTTTTTAACGACTCAATATATTCTTTACTCTTTTTAACTACATTAGGCATAATATTCATATCTAAAGAGTTAATCATTTGATAACTCATCTTTTGGACTTCACCTAATTTACTTTTATGTGCCGTTTTAACTACACCGAAAGTACATTTATTTTCATATACCTTTTTACACCAATACTCATAGTCAATTCCAAACTTTAACCATTTCATAGCATTGTCTGTAGTTATTATTTTTATATCTTTAGCATAATGTTCTATACCAAACATATCTGTAATAACGGCATTATCATAATTATCTTGGTAATAATCTTTAAAGAATTTTTGTATCTTCGTTTTAAAACACGCCATTTTACACATATGGTGTCTTAACAGGAGATAACCATTTCCCCATTTAGGAAATATACTTTCATCAATTAAACCCTGTCCGTCAAACATTGTGTTCTTTAATTGATAGTTTTCTTTAGATATAGCAATACAATGTTTATCTTTATCAGTTTCTACACTAACAACATTGGTAGTGAAATAACTGTCAATATCTTTAAGGATTAAAATATTCTTAGGGTCAACGTGTATTGTATCAATAATAGAACTTGCTATAAGAGAACTATACGCACCCATTTCAACTATAGGTGCATTATTTTTAGGCATCTTAATTCCCATACGGATAAAATTAAGTGCCTTTTTGTAAAGCCTATCACAAATAAACATACAAGACCCATCTTTGGCTTTTCCTGTAGAACGATAAAGCATATTATAATGCACGAACTCTTGTTTCGTTATCTTACCATTCTTTCTTTGTATGTCGTGTCTTATTTCTACACCTTTAGTATAGAATATTTCTCTTATTTCGTCAGCAGACTTTTTACTGAATAAATCTTTTTTAAGTTCTGCCTGTGTCTTAAAAGATTTTAAACATTCAACTTTATCTATATTGCCCTCACACTCCGCAGACTTTATACATTTATCTAAATGTTTAATTTCTTCTTCGTAAGACCTTGACCCATAATCAAACTCTATACATATTATATCTCTTGTCCAACCATTGTTTACTTTTAATCCATTATCCATAAGATAATAAAGCAACAGATTATTTGTAAACATAGCCCTTGTGTAGTCGTAATTCTCTCTCACGCCAAGGTTACATTGATACAATGCTCCTGCTTGAAAGTTCTTTATCTTTATTCCGTATTTACTAATCATAAATTCCCCGATTTGTTAATTCGTTCTATAAGTTCAAGTTCTTCTTCTGTATATATAACGCCATCAATTTCTTCATCGTATAATTCGTATAATCTAAACATATCTTCTTCTACGGGGTTGGTTTTGTCATATTCCCAACTCACTTTGAAATTTCTCCTTTCTGCATTTCTGCAATATTTTGTATCTTGATTATATTATACCACAATTTGTGGCAAATGTCAATAGGTATTTTGAAAAATTTTTTGTGTGGATAAAACGAGTGCGAAAACAAGGTCGCTTAATTATTTTTATAGATGGATTTTAAATAAAGAATATTAAATATTCTATTTATAAATTCCATATAAATATATCGTATATTATATATAAATAATTAATATACATAATATATATTAT
>JAZLDV010000046.1:0-14864 GCA_045614925.1 Coprobacillaceae bacterium
ACGAAAATTTACAGAATCGCTAAGTGAAAGATTGCTTGTGGATCGTAACTTAGTTAAATCTATTCTACAAGATAAGCTGTAGAAGTTCTATATGGGACGACTTTTGGACAGGGGTTCGATTCCCCTCACCTCCACCAATAAAACCACAACGCTGATTAGTCAGCGTTTTTTAATTTTAAATATAGTTACAGGGAAGATGTAGGGATGTTATATATTTTTATATAGAGATAAAGCAAAGTTAATAAAATAATCATTACGTAAATGAATAAAAATGCCGGTGACGTCAAAAATATTCAATATAACTTGTTGATATATAAAAAGAGGAGTATAATATCATTGAACAAACTTGACAAATACGTCAAAAATATTCAATGATTTGGAGAAATGTATTAAAAGCAATTAAAAGTAATAAATGTATAGTATAGGAGGATGAATATGGAGATTAAAAGAGAAAAGTATCTGAACGATTTGATTAATCGTATGCATAATGGAATGATAAAAGTAATAACCGGGATTAGAAGGAGCGGAAAGTCTTATCTTTTGTTCAATATCTTCAAGAATTATTTATTAGATTTAGGTATTCCTGAATCACATATAATTATGATTGAATTAGATCAACGTAAGAATAGGAAATATCGTAACCCTGATGCAATACTAGATTATATTGATTCATTGATCGAAGATGACAAGCAATACTACATTATGCTCGACGAAGTACAAATGTTAGAAGAATTTGTAGAAGTTTTAAATTCACTTCTTCACATAAAGAATGCTGATATCTATGTAACTGGTAGTAATTCGAAATTTTTATCTAAAGATGTGATTACAGAATTTAGAGGTAGGGGTGATGAAGTTCATATTTATCCATTAACCTTTAAAGAATTTATGACTGCTTATGAAGGTGATGTATACCATGGTTGGGCTGAATATGTAGTATATGGAGGATTACCTCTTACTGTAACAATGAAAACAGAAGAACAGAAAATTAGTTATTTAACTAATCTGTTTAAGGAAACATATCTAAAGGATATAATAGAAAGGCATAACGTTGAAAAGACGCAAGAATTAGAGGACTTAATTAATATTCTAGCTTCTGCTATTGGCTCACTAACAAACCCACCGAAAATTGAAGCTACATTCAAGAGTGTAATTCAGTCAACAATTAGTTTGAATACCATTAGACAGTATATAGAATATTTAGAAGATGCTTTTATTATTAATAAAGCAAATCGATACAATGTAAAAGGGCGAAAGTACATTGGAACTCCATTAAAGTATTATTTTGAAGATGTCGGGCTTAGAAATGCAAGATTGGGGTTTAGGCAAATTGAAGAGACGCATTTAATGGAAAATATAATTTATAACGAGTTGCGAAGTAGAGGATATTCTGTTGATGTGGGGGTAGTAGAAAAACGCGGAACTACTGAGAATGGAAAAGAGTACAGACAACAACTAGAGATAGATTTTGTAGCTAATTTAGGAAGCAAGCGATATTATATTCAATCTGCTTTCAGTTTGCCAACAGAAGAAAAACGTATTCAAGAAAAAGCTTCGCTTGTAAATGTAAAAGATTCTTTTAAAAAGATTATTATTGTAAAAGATATAATGAATGTTACTAGAGACGAGGATGGAATTACAACAATGAGTATTTATGATTTTTTGCTTAAAGAAAACAGCTTAGAGTTATAAAGTGATGTAGGAAACTTTTAGGGAAGATAAAGTTAAAAGAAGTGTATTTTAACTCAATTGAAGTAAACGAAATATGTTGATTTTATCAATGTTATTAGGAATTATAAAATCAACTATATTATCTTCAATTCTTCCCTCACCTCCACCAATAAGAAAAATAAGCCCTTTATAAGGGCTTTTTTATTTCAGTGAGAAGATTTTGAGAAGTTTTATTTATATATTCTATTAATGTTTTATCAGTTTCTTTTAATGAATGATAAAGTAGTTATAAGGAATTATAAAAATATAAATAATATGCATATAAATAAAAAGTGGATAATTATTCAATAATTAAAGCAATTTGAGTAATGAAATTTTTTGGATCTGTATGATGAGGTGGACCTTCTAAGAAAAATTCTCTACATATTCCAGTTAGTTTGATATTGTTCTCTTTTGCATAAGCAATTAGATTTTCTCTAGTAGAAGGAATTGTCTCATATTCACCATGATGATAAATACAAAGTGCCTTTTCTTCGCGTAAATGGAATATATTTTCACCTGTTGAATTTGAAGGAACAACTATACAGTAAGAAACTTCATTAGGATTATTTATAGGATGCTCGATAAACAATAAAAGTTTACCTGTATCTGAACCATAATACTTGATTGCTTCCATAAATGTATCACGTAGTATGGAGGTTTTAGCTTCGATTGTATTGCTTTGAATTGTCTTACTGTAGATTGTCTGTTCAGGTATTGTAATGAATTGAATTTTTAAATCATTTTCTGTTTTCGCACGCTCTTTTAATTTTTCAATATTTAATGATAATTCATCCCTAAGTTTTTCTAAACGATTAATTAATGGGATAAGATTTGTATCACCGCTGTAATATTGGTGAATTTCATCCAAAGACAGTCCTAGCTTTTGTAAAGTACGTACTGTACGAATTCTTACAATTGAATCTGCTGTATAATAGCGATTTCCTGTAGTACCTTCTTTTTTATCAGGCAAGATAAGACCTTTAGTTTCATAATTTAGAATAATTTTTCGTGTAATATTGAGTGTTTTCGCAACTTCTCCAATTGACATTAATATAGGGTTTGATTGTTTCATATTAGCTCCTTAAAAAAATATCTTGCATCGCCCATCAATGGTCGATATATACTAATTATAGTAAATAATTGAATAATTTGTCAATTAAACGCATGGATAATTAATGACAATTATGAAAGTTATTATAAAACTAATAGAGGAGGGAAAATATGAAAAAATTACTAGAAAAACTTGCGGCCAATAATTTTTTAAAGAATATTATGGTCATTTTAGTTGCTGTGATGTTTTTTTGTACAACATTATATGCCTCATATTTAGAACAGACTCCTTTATATACATTACAAAATATGGGAAAAGAGTTTATTATTAAAGTTTTTTCTAAGGATGATAAGATGACTACAAGTGATATTAAAGATGCATTCTTGATTAGAGGAAAAACTTATTCGCAAATTATAGGAACAACAAATGAATTTGAAGAAGAACCATCATATTCAATACGATTAAATAATGATAATTTAATTTTTGATGATTATACTGAAACAGTACTTACAGAAGATTATTTAAGTCAAATCTTAATTGATAAGGTAAGTGCAGTTGAAAAATTTATTGATGTATCAGAGTCAGTTGACTCTATAAATAGATATATTAATGGTTCATTAGATGGTAATAACCCTGAAACATATTCTTTCAGTGATAGCTACAAGCCAATCTATGCACCAACTAAGCCAAGATATAAATTTAATGGTTGGTATATTGATCCAGCATTAGAAAAAGAATTAGAATTCTTAAAACTAGGTGTACTAACATTTGCAAATTATCATGAGCAAATGCTGTATGCAAAAATGCTGCCAATTGAATATAAAGATGCATTCTATCAAGGTACTGAAAATGTATCACCTGTAACCCACACAATTAATTATGGTCAAGAGTTAAACCTTGATTATTACAGCAGTAATATTAAAAATAACAAAGCAGGTTATACATTACTTGGATGGGCAACTAAAAAAGATAGTAGTGAAGTATAATTTACTACAAGTCAAATAGTTTCTAATCTTACAGAGGAAGATGGTGCACAATAAAACTTTATGCAGTATGGCAATTTAATGATATTCTATCAATTATACTATGGGTAAACATACACTTGAAACAAGTGAAAATTATCCTTAAATTATTCAATTGAAACATAAGAAAACATTAATTTACCACTCTATCACCAAAAGCTCAGTGGTTTGTACTCTGATGCTGATTACAATATACCAATTAGCAAGATAGCGGTTAAAGATGCACAAACCAATTATAACCTATATGCAAAATAGGAACAATCGATACAGGAAGAGTATCAAGGACAATGGATATATCTTCTTATGAGTTAACAATCAATTTCTATATATGGTATTCAAAAACTATTATTGGAAATTGTGCTTAAAAGGGTACTGATGCTGGTTACTCTGACAACACTTCTCGCACAGAAAAAACATATAGTATTTATAAAGGTAGTGGTGATGATGGTTAGGATTATAGGAACTTAGTAATAGATGTAAAAGTACATGATAAGTCTAAACCATCAATAAAATAAGTAGTGCCATTTGCATTTACTGATTATAAGAAAGGTGAAGAAGTAATGTTAACTGTTATTTATTCTGAACCTATCAATTCTATTAGTGGAAATAAAGCACTTACTCTACCTTCAAGATTATCTAAATATTTTGAAAGTCTTACTTATGTAGACAATAGCAAAGGAACAAACGCTATTGTATTTAAAGTTAAGGCCAAAGAAGATATTTCAGCTGATACAGTACAAAATATTATTTACCAATATCTTGCTTTCCCAGAAAGTAACTATAAAATGATGGATTTGTTGCAAACATCTGTTCACTTTCTATTACAGTAAAAGATGTCATTCACTTGACATCTTTTTTATTTTTGTAATGTAAATATGAAAAAATTATTTAGATAAACCCTTGTCAATAGATGATACCTCTGGTCATGGTACTGCTGTTGCATCTGCCGGGAATGATTATGCAAAAAGGTGAGAATCTAAATACTATGCTGCAGGTTATAGGACAGTATTAGCTATCGATCACTAAATAGAGAAGAAACAGAAATTTCACGTACGAGTGATGGAACTAAATATATTTAAAAAAATTTTGAATAAATTTTATTTATCTAAATTGACATAACTGTCTACTTTTGATAGACTAAAAATGTCTATAAGAGATAGACAGGAGGTGTTGTTATGGAAGATATGAAATTAGGTATGGTTGAAGCTAAGTTTGCAGATATTGTTTGGGAAAATGAGCCAATGACTACAAAAGAGTTAGTTCAATTATGTGAAGAACATTTGAATTGGAAAAGAACAACAACATATACTGTTTTAAAGAAATTATGCAATAGAGGATTATTTAATACTGAAAATAGTATTGTAAGTGCACTTATAAGTAAAGAACAGTTTTATGCTATTCAAAGTGAAAAATTTGTTGAAGAAACTTTCCAAGGATCTTTACCTGCTTTTATTGCTGCTTTTTCTAAAAGAAAAACATTAACAACAAAAGAAATACAAGAAATAAGAGCAATGATAGATTCATTAGAGGAGGAATAATTTATGACTGAATTATTTTTATCTCTAGTTAATTTAAGTATTAAAGCAAGCTGGTTAGTTTTAGCAGTAATATTAATTAGATGTTTGTTTAAAAGAATTCCTAAAAATATATTATGTATATTATGGGGATTAGTAGGGATAAGACTAGTTATGCCTTTTTCTATTCAGACAACATTAAGTTTACTTCCTAGTTCTCAGACAATAAACACATCTATTCATCAATCTAAACCCGTTATTGAAACTGGAATTCATGCGATAGATGTTCCAATAAATCATTCAATAAGTACTTATTATTTTGAAGGTGTAACAGTTAAGGCAGGATATTTTGAATCGTTAGTATCAATTTTATCTATTATATGGATAATAGGAATGATATTAATGATTGTTTATAGTGTTTATTCTTATTATAAAATTTATAAAAAAGTCTATATATCTTTACAATATAGTGAAAATGTTTATATATGTGATGATATTGATACTCCATTTGTATTAGGAGTAATAAATCCTAAAATATATATACCTTCATATTTATCAGATGAACAAATTTATTATGTCTTAAAACATGAATATTCTCATATTAAAAGAAAAGATCATTTATATAAACCATTTGCTTTTCTATTATTAACAGTTTATTGGTTTAATCCAATATTATGGTTTGCTTATATTCTATTGTGTAGAGATATAGAAGCAGCATGTGATGAATATGTAATTAAGCATATGGAAAACCAAGATAAAAAATCATATCTTGATACATTATTTAAATGTAGTGTTCAAAGATATATGATTATGGCATGCCCTTTAGCATTTGGAGAAACTGATGTAAAATCAAGAGTAAAAAATATTATTAAATATAAGAAACCAACTGTTATTATAAGTGTTGTTTCTATATTGTTATGTATACTTGCTGCGATTTCTTTTTTAACTGATCCTTTATATAATCGTATTATTGATATTAATGATTCATCATTAAATATTACTTTATTAGATAATGTGAGTGAAATACATTGTAATCTGTCTATAATTGATGACAATGATGAAGTAAATAAAATGATTAAACAATTATATGATATTAAAGTGAGTAGAAAAGAAATTTCTAAAAGTAGAGATGAAAATAGAGATAAAACATATAGTATAGGATTAAAATATGATAATGATTATATGACTTATGTAAATATAAGTCATGATTATTCATCATTGTGGATAGATAATGGTGTAAAACCTACATATAGTTATAAGATTAATAATGTATCTCATATTAAAGAAATCTGTAATGAATTATTTAAAGATAATTCATATACGAATCATAGTTATAGTGATATTGTGGGATTATTAAAGAAATATGATAATGGATATACTTATGAAGATTTAACGAATATAGGAGAATTGTGTATGCATCCTAGAGGGACTTATATGAATAATAATAATTATATTTATATATCTAGTGAGCCTCATGTCTTAATGTCATATATGATAGATATTGAAGACAGAAATAGAAATATAACAACAACAATATTTATTGATGAAAAAGATTATGATGAAGTTACTCAAATATTACAAAAATATAATTATATAAGAATTGATATAGAACCTGAAACAGATAATCAAAATCAAATAATCAAAGATGATATAGATCAATTATTAAATATTTTTGATTATTTAGATGTTAAATTTGTAACTGTCTTAAAAGAAACTTCATCAAGATTAGTTTATAATTTTAAATATGATGATATGGAAAAGATAAATGATTTTTGTTTACAATTAGAAAAACAAGGATATGTATTAGAATCAAGTGATGGAACAATTGTTTCGGGATTTACATTATCAAATCATTATTATGATATGGAGATTATATTTATTCTTGATAATTATATTGATGAATGGAAACATATTGCAGAAGATTCAAAAGATTTTATTCATGATATAAATGAAAATGTTATTATCGAAATAACTACAAAATAATATAAATATAAAAAAAGCCCCTAGGGGCTTTTTTTATTACTTTAGTGCATTATACCATACTTTGAAGTTATTATTTATTATTTGAAACAAAGATTTTTATAAAATCATTTTCTGTTCTTATCCAGTTACCATGTACTGTACCAAAATGATATAGAGTATCTAAGTCATGAATAGCAAAAAATTTAACTTTCCATTGATCTTCACCAGTACAATATAATTTAAATGATCTGATTCGTTTTTTTCTTATAGGTTCTTTCATCTTAATTATAAAGGTATCTAAATCACCAGCCTCAAAGTTATCTGAGAATGCTTTATCTATATAATACTTTTCTGATTGTGGTTTACCTGAATCGTCTATATATTCAATATCAACAAAAATATTATTATTTGTACCAGAGTAATCTTCAGTATCTGTTTTTATTGTTACTAATAAATTTTTTATATATGCATTTGAACTGATTGTATTCGCACTTTCAATATTATTTATGTTAAATAAAGGATATGTATAACCTGTAGAATTTACCCATTTTTTAACATTAGCTCTACATAAACATAAGCCAGTATCGGTATCATAAATAACTATATATTTTAATTTCCAATCATCACTTCCATTTTTACTAATTGTAAAACTTTTTAATTCGCTTAATTCGACAGGACTAGGTAAAGCTAAAGTATAAGTATCAAGATCATCTCTTTCAAAATCATTATACATATATTTATCTAAAACTTTGCTGTAAGAAGTGCCGTTAGCATAATTAATAGATATTTTCACATCATCATCAGTACCTGAGTATAGGACATCATCTGTTGTTATTGTAATTGATAAGTTTGTTATACTATTAATACTCTTATTAGATTCATAGTCCTTATTAATATTTTTAAATAATTGAATACCAGCAGGTTTTTTAAATTCTAGTTTTGTATGACCTAATTTTCCTAAAATTATTCCTGTACGCGAATCAAGAACGGTAAAGTTATTAAAAATCCAATTGTTATTACCTGAAAGCTCAACTTCGAATCTCACAATGTGATCAATATGAACAGTATAAGGAAGTACTAACTCAAAGACATCTTGCTTTCCTTTTTTGAAGTTATTACGATAATTGTTTACTAATGGAAGAACAATTGTCGGATTATTATCTAAAACGATTTTAAAATATACATCTTTATTAGTATCAGCATAAGCCATACTTGAAGTTGTTGTGACTATTTTAATCTGCTGAAGAGAAGATGTAAATTTGGCTTTAGTAAATACAGGTTCTTGATCAAAACGTTTGCATATACCATTTAATTCATCTGTACCAATTAAGCATAATTTGCTCATAACTAATCCTTGATAGAATGGTAAGAAAGTAATATCATTAGCATCTGTAGTCTTACCAAGGTTATCCCATTCATCTTTTAATTTCTCTGATAAAGAAAAACCATTAAATAGTAAAGGATTGTTTATTAAATGAATTGGATCTTTAATAACACCTTTAATTGTGTCCATAGCTTCATCAAAATCTTCAATCACTCTATTTTTTTCAGGACCAGCAACAATATTTGCTAAATCTTTAATATATGGAAAAGCATATTCTTTCAATTCATCCTTAATTTCTTCTTCTATATAATCTAGAATATAATCTATTATAGGAATATTAATGCCAAGATTATTAAAGAAATCAACAATCTTTTTAATTATATTATATATATCATAATATTCAGTATCGCGTAGAGCATATTCAGGAACAAAAATAAATAAATCTTCTTCAGCCTCACTAATAGCAGTTTTAGTTCCAGAGTATAAAGCTTTTTGGGCAATTTTTTCCCATAATTTTAGCCATGAATCAATCATTTTTTCTATTTCAATTATATCTTTTTTCACTTTATTTGAGCAGTTTTCAAAATCTTCATCTGTTAAAGTACCATTATCAACTAAATTTTTGTAATAATTTTTTGTGGCTTCACTACGATATTTTTCTAAATAATTAACATAAGCTTTAATAAAATTAAAATCAGTTAATTCAAAATCTTTAAATCTTGTATTAGTAATAAAATCTGCTCTATTAACAGCATGTTTTGTTGCAAAGCAACTTTTTAAATAGTCTATAGGGACATTTATTGCATATTCATGTGTAATCCATGCCTTTTTATTAATACTTTTTAATCCTAGTTCAATGCGTTCATCCATATATGCTTCTATTGCCATATGTCGAATAATAATTAAGCAATCCAATAATGCACGTTCACCATTATCATTTAAAAAATTATCTAGTATTCCTTTGATACTAGGGAACCAACCTTTAGCATAACTATTGACATATCTATGTGTAAACATATCACCTGCATAATGGACTAAATATCCCATATAAAATGCCCAAGCTTTTTTAGTATCTTCGTGATTTAAAGGCATAGCACATAGTTCATTAAACATGATATTTAACCATTCTCCTGAATGTTCAGGATGAATAATCATTTGACCGAAAATAAGATCTGGGAAGAAGTCTGGGCCAATTGAACCGCCTCTAAAATAAGAAGGGTAAGTTAATATTGATTCCTTTATAATATCAGGAACATTATATCTATTATACTTATCATTTTCTTTAATAAAAAAACATCCATGATTCTTTAGTTCTTCTATTAAAAGATTAGCCATGTAAATATGTCCTTTACTTTTCATAATTATCACCTAATTTCAATATAATATTTAAAAATTGTTCTCTTAATACTTTATTTGACCAAAAGATAGAATCATTATGTTCCCATTGTTTAATATCAGTTGGATTTTCTTGTAAAGCATTATTACTATTATCAAAACCAACTCCATCCAAGCTAAACATATAATTCATAATATTAGGATCAAAAGGTATTTCTACTGTACTTTGTGTTGTGTTTATGTTATTTAGAGTCATTTGTTCAACATCATAATAAACATCTTTATCTGCTGTTGTATCAATTATTTCTCCTTTATTGTTCAATATTGAAACAAATAAATTGAAGTAATTTTTAGGATCTGTCATATCCGAATCTAATATAGCATATCCAAATTCTTTAAAAGTGTCTTTAGAATAAACTGAAAAAATTATTTTATTATTTTCGGTATTTTTAGCTGTATAAACTAAATTATTATTTTTATTTGAAATACTTAATTCATAGATTAAACTTAAACACTCTTGGACATTTTCGCATCTAGGAAAATATAATAATTGTGAATCATTTTCATCATAAATATGCGTATAATAACCAGGTCTAAGTTTATTTCTTTCTATTATTGCTTTCCATTTTACCATAAATATATCTCCTTTCTCTATTTATATAATCATAACATATAAACCTAAATTTTTATAAAAAAAACAAAGTATAGAAAAAAATTCTAATTTTCAATAAAATAAAAAAATAGAGTATATTTTTATACTCTATTTTCAATGTTTTATTCATAATGTGTATAATCGTTATAATCTTCATGAAGTAATTTGAATTTGAAGTTTGCACTTTCACCTACTGCAATGACTTGTGTACGTCCTTTTAGATTATCAATTCTAAGTGTAGATGCAAGATCCGGTTTAAATTTACCAACTATTTTTCCATTATTAACTACGATTAATTCAAAATTACCTTCTTTTATTTCATATTCATAAATAGTTAATTCAAACGTAGAATTTAAAATATAGTCTGTTTCTAATATTTGTGTAACACCAGAATACTTTTTAGAACTAAAAGTTACGCCACCTAATTGAACACCACCTAGTTTAAAGTTTTCTTTTGTATAAGAAAAACCTTTAGAACCATAATTTAAATCAAGCATATCAGATTCACTAATTCTTTGAATATTATAATTGTTTGTTCCATTGGTATCTTCAATATGTTCAAAATCATCAGTTAAAATAGAAAAAGCAAATCCAACAATAACAACAGCTGCAATCACTATTGCACCAATCTTTTCTAATTTTTCTTTATTCATAATCATCCCACCTTTATATAATATTTTAACATAAATATAATATTTATGAAATTAATTATAATTATAAAATACCTGTAGAAGTTAAGAACAATATAATTATAATAATAGGAGTTACATATTTAACATAGTTTGGCGAGGATTCTCCCACCTCTACAGGTGGAGAGATGAATCGCTTTTTTTAGTGTTAAATATATAAGTGATAATGTATGAAAATGATGAATTATACTGGCAATTGTGGTATAATAAATATGCGGAATTATTCGAGGAATAAATGTATTATTTGTATGTTGTATGTATATATAAGATTCAGGTAATATATTTATTCCTCTTTCTTTTTTATGGAAAGTGAGGTGAATATCATGGCAAACTTTATTGTACAGTTTCCTTTAAAAACTGAAATATATCAGGAAGATATTTTAAACAAACGTTTTGAAATAGGAAGAAAAATATATAATTCTTTGGTTCATGTAACTCAAAAACGTTACAAAGAAATGGTTAAAACTAAGAAATATAGAAATCTTCTGTCTTCTTTAACAGGGAATAAAAAATCAGATAAAGATATTTGGAAACAAATAAATAACATTCGTAAACAGTATGGTATGTCAGAATATTCATTTCATGAAGATGTGAAGAAGATGCAGAAGCATTTCAAGAAGAACATAGATGCTTTTACTGCCCAAAAGATTGCAACAGAGTTATGGAAATCATATGAAAAATTATTCTATGGAAATGGTAAGAAAGTTTATTATAAGAAACATGGAAACCTTAATGCCCTTGAAGGAAAATCCAACAAAACAGGTATTCGTTTTAAAGATGATGTACTTATCTGGAATGGATTAGAAATTCCAGTTGTCATAGATTATGATAATTATTATGAATATCAGGCACTTCAATGTGACATCTGTTATTGTAGAATTGTAAGAAAATATATAAGAAATAAATATAGATTCTATATCCAGATAGTATTTAAAGGTAATCCACCTATTAAAGTTGATAATGAAACAGGAGATATTAAACACCATATTGGACAAGGTACTGTTGGATTAGATATTGGTACTTCTACTATCGCTGTTGCAAGTCAATCTGACGTAAAGATATTGGAACTTGCTGACAAAGTACAGAATATTGAAAACAAAAAACAAAAACTTCTAAGAAAAATGGATAGATCGAGACGAGCAACTAATCCAGATAATTATAATGAAGATGGAACCATCAAGAAACAAGGTAATAAAAAAATTATATGGAATAAATCAAATCACTACATAAAATATCAAAATGAATTGAAAGAATTATATAGAAAACAAGCAGATACAAGAAAATATCAGCATGAATGTCTGGCAAATTATATCGTATCTCTTGGAAATAAGGTATATGTTGAAAAGATGAACTTTTCGGGACTGCAAAGACGTGCTAAAAACACCGAAAAGAATGACAAAGGCAGATTTAAACGAAAGAAACGATTTGGAAAGACTTTAGCAAATAAAGCTCCTTCTATGTTATTGACTATCATAGATAGAAAATTAAAGTATTTTGGAGAAGAACTTATAGAGATAAATACTTTTGAAGCTAAAGCAAGTCAGTTTAATCATTTAGATGGGACATATACAAAGAAAACATTATCTCAAAGATGGAATGATTTTAACGGAATAAAAGTACAAAGAGATATGTATTCTGCTTTTTTAATAATGAATATAGCAGACGATTTGAAGAATTTTGATATTGATAAATGTAATGAAAGATTTGATAACTTCTATCGACTACATAATTTAGAAGTTGATAGATTAAAAGGACATAAAAATTTAAACAGTATAGCAATTTAAAAAGAGAATATATAAATAGGTTTTGACACGAGCCTTATGCTATCGTTAATGGACATAAAGGTGTCTTTGGTAGTAAAAGTCTTATGGAAGTTCATCAGTCTTATATACTTTCGAGTATATTTGGAAGTGAATATACATAAGAACCCAACGTGCTTTAGCCGTTGGAGTGTCAGGAGTAAACTTATGACCACTAACTTCCATTTCTTCAATAATTGTTTTAGGTTTAAATGTTTTGTTACGTTAGTGACACAGGAATTGCAAAGATGGCAGCAGTTAAATATGCTAATTGTTGATAATAAAGGATAGAAGTTATATTGAATATAACTTCTTTTTTGTTAATTGATTCGTGATTGGTAAAATGTGTTATAATTGATAAAAGGGGGATTTTTTATGTTGAAGTTAGATGTGAATGAAATGTTAGAGAGTGTAAATGGTGCTTTAGCATTAAGAAGTGAAATAAATAATATAGTTGATGAATTATCTAAAGATTATAAAAATATATGCTGGATGGGAATTGGAGGAACATGGGCAAGTGCAATGCAGGCTTATGTTCATATGAAAGAATATAGTTCTCTAGAAATAATAGTAGAAAATGCGTCAGAATATCTGACAACGGGAAATAAAAGAATTAAAGATGGAACTATTGTTGTGATGTCATCAGTAAGTGGAACAACAAGTGAAATGGTGAAGGCAGTAGAAAAAGTACAAGATGCTGGAGCTAAAGTTATAGGTTTTATTGATAATGAAGAGTCAGTTTTAGCTAAGATGGCTGATTATGTCATATCATATAAAGCTAATGAACAATTAAAATTTTATATGGTTGCTGATCGTTTTATGCATAATGCATTAGAGATTGATTGGTACGAAAGATTATATAAAGAATTAGATTTACATCTTGCACAAGTATTAGTGGATGTAGAAATTAGGGCAGATGAATTTGGAAAAGAATTTGCATTAAAACATCATAATGATCCAATTCATTATTTTGTTGGTGCAGGAAATATGTGGGGAGCCACATATTCTTATGCAATGTGTTATTGGGAAGAACAGCATTGGTTAAAGACAAAATCGATTATGGCAGGTGAGTTTTTTCATGGGATGTTTGAAATTATTGAAAAAGATACTGCAGTAACTGTATATGTTGGAGAAGATAAACAAAGAGATTTGAGCTTGAGAGTTAAAGAGTTTTTACCTAAGATTTGTGATAATTATACGATTATTGATACTAAAGATTATGATTTAAATGGGATTAGTGAGGAATTTAGAGGTATGATTTCTCATCTTGTGATGAGAGCAATTAATCATAGAATAGATGTTCATATTGAAGAGTTAAATAATCATAATATGGAGACAAGAAGATATTATAGAAAGCTGGATTATTAATATGAAAGTGATAACTGTTGGAGATAATTGTATAGATTATTATGTAGGTGATAATATTGGTTATCCAGGTGGTAATCCTGTTAATGTAGGAGTATATTTTAAAAGGTATGATACTGATTGTAGTTATATAGGTGCAATTGGTGATGATGAGTTTGGAAAACTGATAGTAAATGCATTAAAAAGTAAAGATATAGATGTGTCTAAGATTAAAGTATTAGAAGGATCAACGGCAAGAACAGATGTCTATATTAAAAATGGAAATCGTGAATTTGGTGATTATGATGAAGGGGTATTAAACCAATTTAAGTTGGATCATGAAGATATTGAATATATACATACATTTGATCTGATGGTTAGTGGATTATGGTCTAAAGTAGAGAATGATTTAAAACATATTCATATACCTATTGCATTTGATTTTGCAGATAAATGGGATAG
>JAZLDV010000047.1:0-6937 GCA_045614925.1 Coprobacillaceae bacterium
TCATATACTACATCTGCATCTCTAGGAAGCGAAGGTATTATCGTATGATATAAACTATATATCATCATACATCCAAATAAAATAGCTGGAACTACAAGAACTATGACAAATAACTTTGATATTTGCCATAAATATCCTACAACAGGATTATGTTCTTTATTCAATAGTTTACCTAATTCTTTAGGATCACCCATCTGCTCTAATGCGTTTTTTTCTGCCTCTTCAAATAAAAATCCTTCACTCATCATATCATTTATACTGTCTTCAATATGATCATTCAATTCATTTTCTATACAATCTCTATCGTAGATATAATGAACTTCTTTTCTGACAATATTCAAAAAATCTTTTCTTTTCATCTATACCGCTCCAAATGCCAGTACCTGATTCATTGCAGCACTAAACTGTTCATATTGCTGTTGCTCTTTTTGAAGTTCTTTTAATCCTTTTGTTGTGATTGTATAGACTTTTCTATTTCTTGAATCAACAATAACTTGTGAAGACACAATATATCCATCATTCTCTAATTTATGTAATATCGGATATAGCGTCCCTTCTTTCATATCAAAAATATTATTCGATCTCTCTTTTAATGTTTTAATCATCTCATATCCATAATATGATTTTTCTTGTAACAACTTTAAAACCAATAAACGTGAACTTCCTGCAATATAGCCTTTATCTATAGTCATAACTTCACCTCCATATACCTTGTTCTTCTAGGTATATTATACATCGAGATTCTATGTATGTAAATAAAAAAAGAGATATCACTCAGTGATATCTCTATATCATATAATTATCTAGCTAACCATTCAGCTTGTGTATAAGTTACACCTTTATAAACGATTTTTCCAACTTTTGCACCAGTTTCAATTGTTAAAGCTGGTGTATATTTGTCTGCACAAACAATGTTGATTGTATCAACTTCTGCTCCTGCACCAATTGTTAACATACCGTAATTTCTAGTTGTAATAGCTCCAGAATCAATAGTTCCTACTTTAGCATCATTAATAGTTACATGAGCTTGTCCCCAAACATACATAGAACCAAATTCTCCACCGTTGATAATTGTATTTGTTTTATTTACAAATCCAGCATCATAAGCTGTAGCACTTGCATCTACTGTTTTAGTTCCTGTAATCACACAGTCATTTAATGTTGCATTTCCATAATGTGCAAATGCAGCTGATACTTTATATTGACCATCATTAACTGCTAAAGTTGAAGTGAAATCTTTAACAGTTAAATTATTAACTGTATAATTTCCTCCACCAACTCCATAGTGACCTACTTCAATAAATCCAGTTCCTTCTACATTTAAGTTTTCAACTGTAGCATCTTCACCTGCTGCAGGTACGAATCCTAAATATCCATAATCACCAGTAGAAGCACCTGTACCATTTAATATTACAGTTGCACCTTTAGCATCAACATCGATTTCTTCTTCTGCTTCATAAATTAAATCCATTGTTTCATCTAATACGATGTCACGTCCATCATCTAAGATATCAAGTAATTCGTCTACTTGAGCATCTTTATTAATAATTTCTGGAATTTTTACACCATCAACCCATGGATGTTGAGTTGTTGTTACAACATAGAATCCTTCTTCTAATGCAGTTTTTGCATCAGGGAAGTTGTCCACTTGAACTGCTTGAGAAACAACTAAGATATCATAAGTTTTGTTTCCATTTCCATCAATATTTTTAACATCATCATTTGTAGCTTCTTTATTCATATAAACTTGAGCTAAAGAGTTATAAGTGAATTCATCTGCAGGTAAAATTCCACCAGCATGACGTTCATTAGATCCTACATATGTATATTCAACTAAATAATAGTTGTTTCCATCTACTTCAATTAAACCGATTTCTCTTGCTGTATAGTAATCACTTGTTTTAGCAGTAATTAAACGTCCAAATGCATCTTGAACTGCACCTACTTCATAAGCGATTAATGTACGTACATAAGCATCGTTAACTCCTGTATTTTTTACAAATACATATTTGTCTTGTGCTCCTTTTAAATTTGCAATTGGAGCATCAGTACCTTCAGCATTTACTAACTGATCAAAATAAATTAAAGTTGTATCATCAGCAGGAGTTCCATATGAAGGATTTAATTTTTTAGCTTGAGTATAATCTTGTAATTCATACCCTTTTCCATCTTCTGTTAATTTGAAATTCCCATTTTCATCTACTACACGTTCATATTCTAATTGTTCAATTTCTACGTTACCTAAAGTCATCACGTTTACATCTTCATCTTGAGAAGTTAAATATGCAATCGTTCCACCAATACATAGAACACCAACTAAAACATAAGTTAGAGCTAGATATAAAACTTTTTTTGCTTTTTTCATAACTATTCCCCTTCCTTTTTATTTTATTAGTTATTTCTTCATAATATATTTTACCCCTCATACCAAAACATGTCAATATATTCACATATTTTCATTTTTTAAAAATCTTTTTGAGAGTAAATAGTTTAATAAATAATATAAAGTAGAAACAATAAAAAGTGGCTCGATAAAATCGAGCCACTTTATCAGATCTTAATTAATTTATTATCTAGCTAACCATTCAGCTTGTGTATAAGTTACACCTTTATAAATGATTTTACCAACTGTTGCACCAGCTTCAATTGTTAATGCTGGTGTATATTTGTCTAAACAAACAATGTTGATTGTATCAACTTCTGCTCCTGCACCAATTGTTAACATACCTAAATTTTTGTTCGTAATAGTAGCAGAATCAATAGTTCCTACTTTAGCATCATTAATAGTTACATGAGCTTGTGCCCAAATATACATAGAACCAAATTCTCCACCATTGATAACTGTATTTGTTTTATTTACAAATCCAGCATCATAAGCTTTAGCAGTCGCATCTACAGTTTTAGTTCCTGTAATCACACAGTTATTTAATGTTGCATTTCCATAATGAGCAAATGCAGCTGATACTTTATATTGACCATCATTAACCACTAGAGTTGAAGTGAAATCTTTAGCAGTTAAATTATTAACTTCATAATCTCCTCCACCAACTCCATAGTGACCTACTTCAATAAATCCAGTTCCTTCTACATTTAAGTTTTCAACTTTAGCATCTTCACCTGCTGCTGGTACGAATCCTAAATATCCATAATCACCAGTAGCTGCACCAGTTCCATTTAATGTTACAGTTGCACCATTAGCATCAACATCAATTTCTTCTCCTGCTTCTGCTTCATAAATTAAATCCATTTCTTCATCTAAAATGATGTCATTTCCATTATTTAATACGTCAACTAATTCTTGAACATCTTCATTTTCATCAACAATTACAGGAATTTTTACACCAGTAGTCCATGGATGATTAGTTGTTGTGATATCTCCAAATGCAGCATCTAATGCAGTTACAGCATTATCAAATCCTTTTACTTGTACTGCTTGAGAGAATACTAAAATATCTAATGTTCCATTATTATTGCCATCTAACGCTTCACAATCTTCATTAGTAACTTCAGATTTTAAATAAACTTGTGATAAGTTAGGATATGTTGTATCACCTGCTGG
Source organism: Coprobacillaceae bacterium (assembly GCA_045614925.1). Classification (GTDB taxonomy): domain Bacteria; phylum Bacillota_I; class Bacilli_A; order Erysipelotrichales; family Coprobacillaceae; genus JAZLDV01. The sequence goes on from JAZLDV010000047.1 coordinate 3,560, forward strand.
TAATATTCCGTTTTCATGTCTCCAGCTTCCATCACCTAACTGCGCACCATTATAAATATATTCTATTAACATATAATTATTTCCATTGATTTTTGCTTCTCCAATAGAATTTTTTGTCCATGTCCCATGATATGAAGTACCAATTAATGCAGGATTAGCTTCTCCCACCTCAATCGCCACAATAGTACGAACATAGGCATCAGATTTCCCTGTGTTTTCTACTGTTACAAATTTGTCTTGTGCATTCTTTCCAGCAAAGACATCCATTCCACCATACGAATCCACTTGTGACATTCTTACAGTGGTAACATCATATCCCGCATATCCAGGATGATCCCCTGGTTTACTTGGATCTCCTACAATAGGATATAATGGTTTAGCTTGTGAAAACTCTTTTAAAACATAACTAGTTTTACCATCAATAGTATCTGTTTTAAAAGTACCATCTCCATTTACAACTCTTTCATATTCATGTTGTGCAATTTTGACATTCCCTAGTGTCATAACGTTTACATCACTATCTTCATCAGTTAAATAAGCAACAGTTCCAGCTACTGCCATAGCTGCAGCTAATGCATAAGCACCAGTGATAGTTAATAATTTTTTTAATTTCATAACTATTCCCCTTTCCTATATTTTTTATAGTTATATTATTGTTATTTAATTTTACTACCATTTTACATTATTTTCAACTTTTTCCATAAAACTTATGATTTATCCAAATAAAAAAGGATAAAGTTTTATCTTATCCTAAACATTTAAGTATTTTAAAATCCGATGCGGAGGAAAGTGGCCTTTTAAAAAATATGTGGACACTTGAAATACCTCCTATAAAATTCTATGCAGAGCATTTTATTCTCCTTTTTTGTTATAATTTTCATGTCTGGCTATACAATATTATGAATAAAAACAAGAAGGTGCTTTTAAAAATATTTGATATTGATGATGAGATTGTTGAAGATGTTTATATAGAAACTGATAATAATAACACTGTTTATATAAAACTAAAAAGAACTATTGAATGTTGCCCTAATTGTGGTTCTATCAAATTATTAAGTAAAGGATTCTATAAATCAAAGTTCGTAGGATATCCTTTTAACGGAAAACCCACATATATAGTTTGCAAAATTAGAAAATATATGTGTAAAGCTGTAATGCTTTTCCTGTTAATTCTAACTCTATCTCATATAAAAATGCCAATATGACTAGAACTGCTGTTGTCACTATTTTAAAAGAACTGAAACCATACAATTCAACATATGCTAGCGTTGCTAGAAGATTTGGAGTATCTGTTACTCAGGTTATCAATCTTTTTGATAAATATATTAGAGTAAAAAGAAAAAAGTTTCCAAGAATTCTTCTTATAAATGAGTTCTTCTTCTCAAGAAAAACCAAATATAAATATCCAACTATTCTTATGAATTTTGAAAATAATGTGATCATTGATGTCATAAAATACATTAATGATCAATTAAATAATACTAGAATTAGAGTTATGCGTAAATATTACAATGATAAAACACCTCTTGAATATAGATTGCTTAAACACAGATATAAGCTTTTACTTAAAAACGAAGAAAATTTAGATATAGAAATATATAAGAAGGATAATATTCTTGGCTATACAACTACTCAGCACGGAGTTGTACATCAGATGCTGCTGATTGATAAAGAAATAGAAAAGCATATAAATTAAAGGAACACTATAGAGCATTTGACAGTATTACAAAGGAAGAAATCAATGATTACGATATGGAGAATCTACTTAATAGTATAATAAAGGATTTCAGAAATTCAAATATAGAAGAGATGAAAGAAGTTGCAAACACTTTACAAAACTGGAAACAAGAGATACTTTATTCATTTGTATGGATAAATAATAGAAGAATATCTAATGGTCCTATCGAAGAAAAAAACCACTATATTAAAAAGATTATTTACAACGGTAATGGAATAATGAATTTCAAACGCACAAGAAACAGAATTCTATATTCACAGAATATGTATGAATCATTTGATATAAGTTATGAATATAATGATCTAATTAAAATGAAAGAATCAGATTATGCATCAACTGATGATGAAGAATTTGAGGAATTTGAAGAAATAAATTAAAAGGAGGAAATGTAGCCAGACATCAATTTTTCCGCATAGAAATTTAAAGGGGATTTGAAATTTTCATTTCAAATCCCCATAGAATTTTATAGCCTATTTTCTTAATCCGCATAGGATTTTATAGCACCAAAATAACTCGTGTTTTTTACCCAGAAATTATTTGGATACCCTTTTATTTTTAATATTTTATAAGTCCGACAAAATAATTATTTCCATTACATTATTTATTATTTCTTGTACTTATTTATAATATTATTGATTGTAGTTTACTGTGTAAATTGGTCTACCATCTACATGTGTGCTTTCAATAATTGTATATCCCTGTGGAAGGTCAATACCATTTTCATTATATACTTGACCTGCTAATAATGCACCTTGATAATAAGACCATGGACGAAGATAGTTCGGATTTGTTGGTAACATACATCCTTCATCTCCCCAAGCAGGGTTAGCTCCTACGAAAGTTCCACCATAAACTTTAAATTGACCATATCCTGAATGATTTAATAAAGCAGAGATATTATCTTTTAATGCAACACGAACTGGATTTGCATCTTTTGAATTTCCACGTTTTGCAATATCATCAGTTGTTTCAGTGAATTGACCATTAAATGCTTTTTCTGCGTTCTCATCATAGTAACCTGAATCGAAGTAACCACCATTGATTGTTACATTAGAAGCAGTTGTTTTTGCACCCATAAATAATCCAGTTGTCTTATTTGTAACAGTAGTAATTTCATCTCTGATAAAAGTTCCACCATTAATTACAAGTTCACCATATGGAGCAAACATTGCCATTGTTGAAACTGCACCCATATCGATAACACCATCACCATCAATAACTAATTTAGCTCCATCTTTTACATAGAATAATGTATTGCTAGTTGTATTTTCATCAACTGTGATAGTTTGACCATTAAAATCTAAATGAACTTCAATCCCTGGCTCAATCGCAACAATTTTATCAAATTCGATATCATCAGTTAATTGAATATTTCCACCTTCAGCTAAAGCTGCTTTTAATTCTGTAAGATTGCTTGCAAAGCGATCAGGAATTACAACACCATTAGACCATGGATGATTAGTTGTTGTGATATCTCCAAATGCAGCATCTAATGCAGTTACTGCATTATCAAATCCTTTTGCTTGTACTGCTTGAGAGAATACTAAAATATCTAATGTTCCATTATTATTGCCATCTAACGCTTCACAATCTTCATTAGTAACTTCAGATTTTAAATAAACTTGTGATAAGTTAGGATA
>JAZLDV010000048.1:0-5182 GCA_045614925.1 Coprobacillaceae bacterium
TATTATGCTCATGTTCCATATATTCAAATGAATAAAGAATCGCTAGAGGCCATAATAATGAAATTAATGCTAAGAAGACACTTGATAATCCATCAGTATAAAATGATAGAGTAAAATCTTTTGTTATTGATACTAAAGTAAATACTCTATGATCTTTAAAAAATAATAATGAAGAAACAAGCATACTTGTGATAATGACTGAAATAAATAAAAATTTATTTCGATGAATATCATCATGCTCATCATAAGATTTAAAATAAAATATGATTCCCATAAGAATAGGAAAAAGAATTGTTAATATAATTTTCATACTTTTTCCCTCCTAACATATTCCTTCAACAATCATAGTAATCAATGAATAAACTGGTTTACTCAATAATCCTAATCCAATAATAAATAAGCAGCAAATAAGCATAGGCACTATCATAGTCCATCCTGATTCTTTTGCTTCATTATTTTTTTCTACAAAAAATGCATGAATAACAATATTTAAAAGATATCCAGCAGTTAACAAGGCACTTACTAATAAAATAGCAGGACCAATATAACAGAATATATTATTTAATCCTTTTAATGCACCTTGAGCTAAATACCATTTAGATACGAAACCTAACATTGGTGGAATACCGATTAATCCAAGTGAGGCAATCGTAAAACAAAACATTGTAAGTGGCATTTTCTTACCAATACCATCTAATCCATCAACATATGTTCCTTGACCATAAATAATTGTAGAACCTGCACTCATAAATAAAACATTTTTAATTAAACTATGTGCTAAAACATGAAGTAAAGCACCTATAACTGAAACTGAATTTAAACAAGCTAATCCAAACAAAATATAACTTACTTGAGAAACTGTTGAATAAGCTAAACGTTTTTTTAATAATTTTTCTTTATAAGCAAGCATTGAACCACTTAACACAGTCAGTAATGTTAAAATAATCCACATAGTCTGTACCCATGTTCCTCTAATAAAATCAGCACCAAACTGATAATAAACAACACGGATAATTGCTAATACACCAGCTTTAGTAATTACACCAGACAATAAACTAGAAGCACATGCTGGTGCAACAGGATGGGCAATCGGAAGCCATGAATGTAAAGGCATCATTCCTGCTTTTGCACCAAACCCAATAATAACTAACATACATACAATTAATAATATATTTTTAGATTCAGCCACCTTATTCATATCTAAAACACCTTGTAAAACAAATTGTGTCGATGTTCCATAATATGAAATAAAGAAGAATCCCATTAATCCCAATGTTGCTCCAAATACCGAATAAAGTAAATATTTTTTAGCAGCACTAATTGCCTCTTTACTTTCATTATGTAAAACAAGTGGCATACTTAATAATGACATAAATTCAAAGAAACAATACATTGTCATATAATTCCCTGCAAAGCAGATTCCATTCATTGTCCCTAATGTCATCATATAAAATGCATAGAAACGATATCTTTTCTTTTCATGCATCATATATTCAAAACTATAAATACCGACTATTAGCCACATTAAAGCAACTAATAATGCAAAAAATTGACCAATTCCATCAAACATATAAGTTAAAGATAAATCTTTTGTCATTGAAAATAATGTAGATGTCTCTTTAAACTTAAAACTTAAACAAACTAAAATAAAATTAATAATTAAAACTGTTAAAATAGTTTTATTTCTTAATTTATCATTCTTACCTATCTTAGTAAATAAACATAAACAACCTATAAGAATAGGTAAAACTATTAATAAACTATATAAAATAACCATACCTATCCTCCTTAAGCAAACATAGATAAACCTTGAATAATAAGTGAAGAAAGCTGACTGGAATATACTCCAACAAAAATATTTAAAACAATAAATAAAATTAAAGAAATCATCATACTATAATTTCTAGGTTTATAAACTTTTTGATGAATAGATGAACCATCAAATAAAGTATAAATAGCAGGAATGTAATAACATGCATTTAATAATGTAGAAATAACTAATGCACTCAATCCTACTATCATCTTAAAAGATGATACTTCTAAAGCAGCTAAAGATAAATGAACTTTAGGAATAAATCCAGCAAATAATGGTATACCAATCATGGATAATGATCCAACAACAAAAGCAACACCTGCTAATTTATCTTTTAAACCTGCTCCTTTTAAATCTTTAAATTTTTTACTTCCACCACTGACATCCATAAAGGCTCCAGCACTAATAAATAACATTGGTTTAGTAATCGCATGAACAAGAATCTGAATACATGCTGCCACCATTGCAGATGTTGTTCCTAAACCTATACCAAAATAAATATAACCTACTTGAGCAACTGATGAATAAGCTAACATACGTTTAATATCTTTTTCTTTCATTGCTTTAAGTGATCCATAAATCATACCACACACACCACATACAAATAAAATGTCTGTCGCATGAGCACTATAAATAACATCTAAGCTAATAACTCTATAAAAAATCTTAATTAATAAAAATATATACCCTTTTAATACCAACCCAGATAAAACTGAACTTGATGTCACTGTTGCATTTGAATGAGCATCAGGTAACCATGTATGGAATGGGAAACATGCGCTTTTTAAAGCTAACCCCATACTAAATAATACAATGACTACCGCAAGTGGGAATAAATATTGTGAAGAAGATACTAGCATTGTCACTGCTTCTCCCATATTTTCCATTAATAAATGACCTGTAATACCATATAAAGTACAGATACCCATTAAAAATAATCCAGAACCTAAAAGACTCATAATCAGATATCTTAATGTAGCTACTAATGCTTTACCACTTTTGTATCTGACCATAACTAATGCACATGATGCAATTGTATTAATTTCTACAAAGACATATCCTGTAAATATATCGTTTGTATAAATAATTGATAACAAAGAAGAAGTTAACAGCAATAGTAATGTATAATAGAAATTTTCTTTATGTTTATCAACATCATGACTAATATGCCCTAATCCACCTAAAATAGATAAAATCATAACCAGAATAAAGAATGAAGCATTTAAACATTCTAATATACCAACTCTGATTTCATTTCCCCATGGGGCACTAAAATGTCCCATCATATAAGTATATGACGAACCAGTAGATGTTACATAACCTAACGTCAATAAAGACATTAAAAATGTAATTGCAAGTATAATAAAACAATAATATCTTGAATTTTTCTTATTTAATATAGAACAGATGACTCCACCTGATAATGTAAGAATAATAGTAAAGAAAGGGAAATTCTGAATAAAGTTCATTAATCTTCCTCCTTTTTCGATAATGCAATAATTTCTTCAATATTTAATGTATGATACTTATAATAAATACGAATAGATAATGCCAATAAGAATGCAGTTACACTCACAGATACAACAATTCCAGTTAATACCAATCCACTAGGAATAGGATTAATATATAAATCAACATTATCTGCTAAAATAGGTGCCTTACCTAAATGAATATAACCTTTTGATGCTAAATATAAATAAATAGCATTATCCATAAAGTTAAAACCAATAATTTTTTTAATGATATTACGATTTAAAAGCAATAAACTAAATCCAATACCAAAAACTATAATAGCAGTCACTTCATAATAATTTGTAAAAATTGTAGACATATTACATACCTCCTTTTCTAAACATTGTAAAGAAAGTATACATAGTACATGCTACAACACATCCTACACAAATATTTAATGGTAATATAAGACCACTACTTAATATTGCACCTGGTGTACCTAAAGGTATAAATGATGCAATGTGATTGGCTCCTGTGAAAAATGAATATGTTTTTAAAACTGCATATGTCATTAATGAGCCAAATGATACCCATTTAAATGTATTGTATGTAAAGAATTTCTTTGTTGCTTTAAAGCCAAACGCATTATTATATAAAATAAGTGCAGAACCAACTATCGCTCCTCCAGAGAATCCTCCACCTGCTGATATATGTCCGTTTAAAATGACATAGATACCATATAAAACCATGATAGGAAATAAAATTTTTGTAACTGATTGTAAAATAAAATCATCTTTTATTTCAAATTCCCTATCATATCCTTCATCTTTTAAAGCACTATTCTTTTTAAGATGACCATCTTTATCAAAATCTAATCTTAATAAGATTAAAACACTAATAGAAGCAATAAATAAAACATGGGCTTCTCCTAATGTATCGAATGCACGATAATCTAAGATCATTCCTGCAACAATATTAACAGCTCCTGTTTCTTCTAAGCCTGATTCTATATAACGATCTGACACTTCATTATTTGTAGGATTTGATAATTCTCCAAACTTAGGCATATCACTTACACAGACTAATAAAACAGCAATTATAAAAAATGTAATAATAACTGAAATGATTTTATGTGCATGGTTATAGATTTTTGAAAAATATTTTGAATAAAATGTATGTAATATATCTTTTTTCTCTTGTCTTTTATTTTCTTTATGTTCATGAAGTTCTTCTTTTGTTCTTAAAAGCATAGATGAACGATCATCATTTTGTTTTAATGGTTCACCATTTACCCAACGAACAAAACGTCTCCACCCTACATATTCATAATCTTCTCTAATCTTCATTCTTTTCACCTACTTTAAATTCTTTATCAATAAGATGAATTTTCTTAAATGCACTAAAAAACAATAACGTTGTTACTCCTGCTCCTACTGCAGATTCAGTAATTGCTAAATCTGGACTTTCTAATAAAAGCCAGATAATACACATAATTAAAGAAAAACTCATAAAGATAAGAATTGAACTTAATAAATCTTTTGTTAAAGCAACACATGTAGAACATACTATTAACAATATACATAATAATCCAACAAATAAACTCATTTTCTTAATACCTCCATATCATCATCAATATGCTCATGTGTTAAAACTTCCATACGTGCTAATAAATGTGCACTTACAGGAGAAGTTAACCAGAAAAATAAAATAACAAGAATTAATTTTAAAGAAGAAATATCAAACGGACGATAAAAAACAAGTCCTAATAAAACACATAATAATCCTAAAGTATCACTCATTGCACTAACATGCATACGATTTAATACATATTTAAACTTATAGTTCCCTATTACTGATGCCACTACAACAAATAAACCTACAATAATCAGGATTGTTCCTATAATTGAGCAAAATATA
>JAZLDV010000049.1:0-3064 GCA_045614925.1 Coprobacillaceae bacterium
ATTAGGTGTTCTACCTGCTTTTATTTTCTTTATTAAGTATTTACCTTCAGTTCTATAGTCTTTGATTTGTTGTTCATACTCTTCACATTGAATCTTATATTTTTTTAATTCTAGATTTGTATTAAATAATTCAGCTTGTGTATCTAATAATTCATCAGTTACTTGTTGTTTTTCATATTCAGAACTATTTAATAAATCTTCTAATCTCTTTATTTCTTTTTTTAATTCAGTTGCTTTATTTTCTTGCCTATTATATTTTCTAATTTCAAGATTCAATACTCTATTTCTATCTATTAATTCTTGTTTTTCTTTTCCCAATTCTCCTATATGATTTTCTAGTTCTTTTATTATTGATTTTGATTTTAATAATCTAACTAGATTTGATTTCTTAATTTTTGTTGACCAATTTCCCCATATTATTTTTAGTTTTGCCATAATTAAATTCCTTTCATAATATGTAGTTGGAATGCTACCAAAAGACTTTAAGAAAAATAGCACCCAACACAGAAGATAGAAGGTTATTACATGAATGAATCATATTAAAGTCTTTTTTTCTATAAGGTTATTTTCAAAATGGTAAATCATTATCACCTAGTACAATTTCATTGTCATCATAATCAGTTGTATGTTTTAATTCTTGCACTGGTTCAGTACTTTCTTCTTTTTTACTCTCACCTGCTAGTTCAATTCTTTCAGCTATTATTTCAGTTACATATTTCTTATTTGCATCTTTGTCATCATAAGTTCTAGTTTGTAAACTTCCTTCAATAACAACTGCTTTTCCTTTTTTTAAATATTGACTGAACTTATCACTAATGTTCCAATAAACAAAATTGAAAAAATCAGTTTCATATTCATCATCTTTATTTTTAAATCTTCTTCTTACAGCTACTGAATTTGAATATACTTGTTTACCAGATTCAGTAGTTCTAGTTTCTCCATCTTTAGTTAATCTTCCTGTTACAATTATCTTATTCATCTTCTTCACCAAGTCTTTCCATCATTATTACTTTAAATCTTTCATACATTTCTTTTACCATTTGTTCATATTGTTTTTGTTGATACTCATTTATATCACTCATTACTTTATTAATTGTTTCATCTTTTACACCATACTCTCTCATTTGTTCAATAAATTGTTGAACACTTTTTTCATATTCTTTTAATTGTTTTTTATTCATACTATTCTCCTTAATTTATTTTCATTTTTGATATTTGTTCTTCAGTTAATGTTGGTATTCCAACATTTTCACATTCTTGGATTATGCCATCTAGAAAGTATTTCATTTCTAATGTATTAAATTCACTTGATCCTTTATAAACTCTATAATGATTAAATCCTTTGCCATTTGTTTTACCCTTACCTATTTGTTTGTAATACTTGAAATAGTGTTCTGGGTTAATTTCATCAAGCAAGCTAACTATTATTGATTGTCCATAATCTTCAAGCATTTGTTTATATAAATCTTCTTTTGACATTCCTAGTTTATTTCCAAGTTCATTTATTAATTTCCAAGCATAAGCATTTTGGCTTAATGTTCTTTTTGGTTTATGTTCTTTTAATTCAAATGTTTTTTCTCTATCTTGAGTTACTAAATAAGTAATTAGTTCAGATGTATTGCCTATCATCTTAACCCCATTCTTACATCATCATTGTATAAATCAGCTTGTTCCCATTTCCAATCTTCATATTTTTCTTCTTCACTTCTCTCATCAATAGTGAACTCTTCAAAATCAATTTCTTCATAAGTTGCATATTCATCTTCTAAAAAGTCAATTAGTTTTGTATAAGCACTCTCATCTAGATTAGTTATTCTTATTGTTGTATTAAATAATGTTTTCATTTCTTACTCTCCAACCAATTTACAACCTCAAGTAATTCTTCATCACTCATATCACTTGATTTCTTATTGAATTGAGTTACTACTGCATCAGGTGTAATACCTTTAGAGTTCATAAGTTTATTTATTTGATATTGGATTTGTAGTCTATTATGTAGTTCTGCATTTTCAACTTGTTTCATTTCTTCTGCACTTGCAATAGCTGTATCTATACCAAATCCCAAAAATCCTAAACATCTACCACAACTTGAAGTTTCTGCATTTTCAATAAAATTAAGTTCATTCAAAGTAGAACTACTTTGTTTTTCCATTGCTATTCCTGTTCCTAATAGTTTGCCATTATCATCATAAGCACTTGTTCTAACTACTACTATTCCATCATGTACCACTTCATCAATATCATTTAATATTTCAGTTGTAATACAACCATTTGGGTATAGCATTCTAAAAGCTTTCACTCTTTGGTTTACTTCTGCATATTCTTTTTTAGTTACTTTGCCTGTCTTTTTATTTGTTCTTTCAATAGTCATAGTTCTAATTTGTTTGTTAGCTTTTTCTATATCTTCATACTTCATTTTCTTCTCTCCTCTAATATCTTTCTTTTTAATTTATTGTGAAACTTCACTTTTCTATTTTTATAATTCATCTTCCCACAATTCCTACAAATTACTCTTTCAGTTCCACTTCTAAATGCTAGTTCATAACCACAATATTTACATTTATTAGAATGTAGCCAATCCAATTCAACTCTTTCCATATTAGTTCTCCCTAAACTCTTTAATAAAACTTTTAAAGTCTATAAATGTTTCTTCAGTTTCTTCATCTATTGGTTCATTAATGATTTCTTTACCATACCATTCAATATTTTTATATTTAGTTTCATCTTTAACAAATGTTTCTTTTGATACTACATCTTTTATAACTTCTAAAAACCTATTCAATGTTGGAAAAAACTTATCAGTTGAAGTAATAATGTTAATTGCTTTTTGGATCTCATCATTATCAAAACATCTTAAATTATCTTTCCATAGTTCAAACAAATCTTCATTTGGTTCTTTACTATAGTTAAAACATAATTTAGCAAAATCTTTTTTAGTCATCTTCTTCCCACCATTTCTTTTTGTTATTTTTCTTATCTCTTTGTTCCCAAGTTCTAATAGCTGCTTTCCAATCTCTCATTTTATTTTTTCCTACATACCAATTTTTAGATTCATAGAAGTCAT
>JAZLDV010000050.1:0-2973 GCA_045614925.1 Coprobacillaceae bacterium
AGAAACAATAGAAAAAAACAAAGAATATATATTAAATAATTGGAATTATATTTTAAATTTATATAAATATAATTTATCTTGTCCGATGGAATCACAAATATCACATAATCTAGCTTATTTACTATCTTCTAGACCTAAAGGATATTCATTAAAAATGCTTAAAAAAATACTAGAAATTAGACTACTATTTAAAAACAATGAAAATATAAAATTTCTTTATTTAAATAATTTTAATAAAAAAGAAATTATTTCTTTATTTATGTCTATAATTATATTAATCATACCTATGGGTATGATTATGGGAGGTTTAGCTTATATATTAAAAACAGTATTATATAATAATAGTTTATATATTCTAGGATTAGATAATGCTTATTTTGAAACAATATTTTATCCTTCTTTTTTAGGTGCTATGGCATTATCATATCAGTTTAGACATATAGTTTATAAACTGATATTTAAAAATGATAAAGAATATGAATATATGCAAATAATGAATTATTATGCAGCTTTAGAAAATTTTATGAAGTTATTTTCAGGTTTAGTTATTATGTGTGGAATAATCTTTGGAAGTTTGTCCATGAATAGCTGTATCGCATTTTATGATGATTATTTTATTGATAAAAGTGGATATATGAATTTAAAAGGTCAATATTATCAATATGAGGATATCGAGTGCTTAGAATATTATTTAGATCAGTATAATGGGTTTAATAAACTTATAGGTGAAGAAAATTATGTGATTAAGATAAAAGATAAGAAGATAGATTTATATTATTTAGAAGATATAAAAGAGTTAAAACAGGATTTTATCCCATTTTTAAATAATAAAGGGATAAAAATCATAGAAATGAAACAACCACAGGTCTATGAATAGACATAATATGTTCATATAAATAACATATTATAGAAATAGGAGGTTTTAGTTATGGTATTTTATGATAAGGGTATAGAAGAAAGTGCTGAATTATTAGAAACATCTTTAGTATCAGGTTTAAATGATAAACAGGTTGAAGAAAGATTAAATAAGTATGGTTTAAATAAACTAAAAGAAAAAAAGAAAAAAACATTATTACAAAGATTTATAGATCAGTTTAAAGATGTCATGATTTTAATATTAATAGGAGCGGCAATTATTTCATTTATTGTAGCATGTGTAGAAATGCAGCCTAAAGAATTCTTTGAACCTATATTAATATTAGTCATAGTCATCACTAATGCAATTATGGGAGTGATGCAGGAAAACAAAGCAGAAAAAGCATTAGAAGCATTAGCTTCTATGTCTGCACCTCATGCTAGAGTCATTAGAAATGGGAAAGAACAGATTATTGAATCTTCATTACTTGTACCAGGTGATCTTATTTTATTAGAGGCAGGAGACTTTATCCCTGCAGATTGTAGGTTAATCAGTAGTGCAAGTTTAAAAAGTGAAGAATCAGCATTAACTGGAGAATCAGTTGCATCAGAAAAAGATGCAAATGTCATTGTTGAATTAGATTCACCTTTAGGTGATAGAAGTAATATGCTGTTTTCAGGATGTAGTATTACTTATGGTAGTGCAAAAGCAATTGTAAGTGATACAGGTATGAACAGTGAAATGGGGAAAATTGCTAATCTTTTAGATAGTGAAGAAGATGGACAAACTCCTTTACAGTTAAAATTAGCACAATTAGGAAAGTATTTAGGTATTTTAGCAATTGCCTGCTGTATTATTATTTTTATTGTAGGAATTTTAAATGACATTGAAGTATTAGAAATCTTTATGACAGCAGTTTCTTTAGCTGTCTCTGCTATTCCTGAAGGTTTACCAGCCATTGTGACAATTGTTTTATCAATTGGAGTAGAGAGAATGGTTAAAAAGAATGCGATTATTAAACGTCTTCCTGCAGTAGAAACACTAGGAAGTGCTTCAGTTATCTGTAGTGATAAAACAGGAACATTGACTCAAAACCAAATGACATTAGTCAAAGCATGGGTTGAAGGAATGGATGATCTAATTGATGTAAGTGACAATAAAGCACATCAGTTATTAACATATGGAACATTATGCTGTGATGGGTCTATTGAAGTGGATGGAGATCATATTACACATTTAGGTGATCCTACAGAAACAGCAATTATTTATGCGGCATACAAGGCTGGTTATACAAAACAATCATTAAATGAACAATATAAACGTATTTATGAAATTCCATTTGACTCTGATCGTAAATTGATGAGTAGTGTTAATATCATTGATGGTAAAAAGATTGTGATTGTAAAAGGTGCTGTAGATATGATGACATCTAGAATTATTCAAGGTGATGTCACTAAAGCTGCTAAGATGAATGAATTGATGAGTGAACAGGCATTAAGAGTTCTAGCAATCGGATATAAAGAAATAGACGAATTGCCAACAACACCTTCTTCAGATAATCTAGAAACAGATCTTATTTTACTAGGATTAGTAGGAATGATAGATCCATCTAGACCTGAAGCAAAAATTGCAGTAGATACATGTAAAAAAGCAGGAATCAGACCTGTAATGATTACTGGAGATCATGTTGTGACTGCAACTGCGATTGCAAAAGAATTAGGTATTTATAATGAAGGTGATATGTCTATTACTGGAGTTATGTTAGATAGAATGAATGATTCTGAATTAGATGATAATGTAGAAAACATTTCTGTTTATGCAAGAGTTTCTCCTGAAAATAAAATCAGAATTGTAAAGGCATGGCAAAGAAAAGGAAAAGTTGTCTCTATGACAGGTGATGGTGTCAATGATGCACCTGCCTTAAAAGCAGCTGATATAGGATGTGCTATGGGAATTACTGGAACTGATGTTGCTAAAGGGGCAGCTGATATGATCTTAACTGATGATAATTTCTCTACTATTGTTTCAGCAATTAGAGAAGGAAGAGGTATATATTCTAATATTAAGAAAGTTGTAGGATTCTTACTTGGAACTAATATTGGTGAAGTTGTAACAGT
>JAZLDV010000051.1:0-25957 GCA_045614925.1 Coprobacillaceae bacterium
TTAGTTAACAGTGATAATCATTTAATTTATGCAATTGCAACTCCAGCACTTCAAGCAGCTGCAGCAGCAACACAATCGATGCCGATTGTTGGTTGTGCAATTACTGATTATGAACAAACAAAATTAGTCAATAGTAATGAAGAACCTGGTGGAAATATTACAGGTGCAAGTGATTTAACACCTATTAAAGAACAATTTGATTTATTAACTCAATTATTACCTGATGCTAAAAATGTAGCAATTTTATATTGTGGTAGTGAAGATAATAGTATTATTCAAGGTAAAATTGCTGAAGAACAAGCTAAAAGTCATAATTTAAATGCAACTGTTTATACTGTCAGTGATTCAAATGATATTCAATCTGTTACAGAAAAAATCTGTAGTGATGATATTGATGTTGTTTATATTCCAACTGATAATTTATTAGCAACATATATGAATAGTGTTGAAGCTATCACTTCTGCAAACGGTATTCCTTGTATTGTAGGAGAAGAAGCTGTTGTTGCTAATGGTGGATTTGCAACATATGGTTTAAGCTACTATAATTTAGGAAAATTAGCAGGTGAACAGGCATTAGCTATTTTAAAAGGTGAAAAAACACCTGCAAATACTCCAATTGCTTTTTTAGAAGCACAAGATTGTGAACTAGTAATCAATTTAAAAGTTGCTGCAAAATTAGGATTATCGACTGATAAAGCTGATTATCCAGAAAATGCTAAATTTGTAGAGTAATAAATTAAGGATAAAACGAAAGTTTTATCCTTTTTTGCTTTTAATACAAATATTTTATGTTTATTTATATTTTTCATATATTTAGTATTGACTTTGTGGAAAAATAGGTATAGTATTTAATTATACTAATAAAGAAAATAAAAAAACATTGATGTGACATAGTACAGATTCTTGTGACAATAGAGATATGACGGTAGGTGCAAGTCATACGGAGAAGAATCTCGAATTCACCACGGAGTTGCTTCTTTGATAAGGGGAAGACGGATTCACAACGTTATTTGTGAACGCTATTGATGGATAGCGGTAGAGGTTATAGTGTAAAGACTATAATGAACTTAAGGTGGTACCACGATGCATTCGTCCTTATGGCGAGTGTTTTTTTGTTTTTCTAAAAGAAAATGGAGGAATATGGTATGAAAAAATTATTAGTAAGTATGATGGCGTTAGTTTTATTATTAACAGGATGTGGAACAGGTGAAGCAGGATCAACTCCTACAAGCTTAGAAGAAGCAAAAGTAGGTGTTATTCAATTAATGCAACATGCTGCATTAGATGCTTCTTATGAAGGGTTTAAAGATGTATTAGTAGAAGCTGGTGTCAAAGAAGATAATATTGAATATTTAGTTGCTGGTGATGTATCGAACTGTTCAACAGTTGCTGATAAACTAGTAAATGGAAATAATAACTTAATCTATGCAATTGCAACTCCTGCACTTCAAAGTGTTGCTGCTGCAACAAGTGAAGTACCTATTGTTGGATGTGCAGTTACAGATTATGAAAGTACAAATTTAATTCAAAGTAATGAAAATCCAGGTGGAAATGTGACTGGTGCAAGTGACTTAACTCCTATTAAAGAACAATTTGATTTAATTAAGCAATTATTACCTGAAACAAAATCAGTTGCAATCATGTATTGTGGTTCTGAAGATAACTCAATTATTCAAGGTGAAATCGCAGTTGAAGCTGCAAAAGCATTAGGATTAGAATATAAAATTTATACAGTTTCTGAATCAAGTGAAATTCAAACTGTAACTGAAAAAATTGCAAGTGATAAAGCAGATGTAATTTATATTCCAACAGATAATTTACTTGCAACATATATGTCATCTGTCGAAGCAGTTGCTTCTCAATATAAAATTCCAGTTATTCCTGGTGAAGAAGGAATGTGTGCAACAGGTGGGTATGCAACTTATGGTTTAGACTATTATAATTTAGGAAAATTAGCAGGTGAACAAGCGTTAGCAATTTTAAATGGAGATAAAACAGCAGCTAATACTCCAATCGCATATTTAGATGCAGAAGATTGTCAATTAGTGATTAACTTAAAAATTGCTGCTAAATTAGGTTTATCAACTGATAAAGCTGATTATCCTGAAAATGCTAAATTTGTTGAGTAATACAATTAAAGATGAAACTTTTGTTTCATCTTTTTCTTTTTTAAACAAAAAAACATATTAAAATTTATAATAATTCTATCATTTTATTGACTTTTTCAATAAAATATTATACAATTCTTATTGTATAATAAAAAACATTGATGTGAAATAGTACAGATTCTTGTGACATTAGAGATATGACGGATGGTGCAAGTCATACGAAGAAGAGTCTCGAATACACCACGGAGTGCTGCTTTGATAAGGAGTGGACGGAGCCATACCGTTATAAATGGAGCTGTTGATAGACAGCGTTAAAGGTTATAGTCTTTGACTATAATAAACTGAGGTGGTACCACGATCACTCGTCCTCTACTAGGATGAGTGTTTTTTATTTATATGGGGAGGTAACATTTATGAAAAAATTTATGTTAAGTGTTATAGCATTGATTTTAGTGCTTATGGGATGTGGAACAGGTGATTTAAATAATCATCTTCCAAAAGAGTTAAGTGATGTTAAAATTGGTGTTATTCAATCAATGCATCATAGTTCATTAGATGAATCATATGAAGGATTTAAAGATGTATTGGTAAAAGAAGGTGTGAGTGAAGATCATATTGAATATCTTGTCGCTGGTGATTTATCAAATTGTACAACAGTCGCTGATAAATTAGTAAATTCAGGAAATGATCTGATTTTAGCCATTTCTACACCTGCTATGCAAGCTGCAATTGCTGCAACTTCAAACTTGCCAATAGTAGGATGTGCGATTACTGATTATGAACTTGCTAAAATGGTAGAAGACAACAATCAGCCAGGTGGACATGTGACTGGAGCAAGTGATCTGACTCCAATTAAAGATCAGTTTAAATTGATGAAAGAATTATTACCTGATACAAAGAAGGTTGGGATACTTTATTGTGGTAGTGAATCAAATTCAATTATTCAAGGAACAATGGCTGTAGAGGCAGCTGATGAATTAGGTTTAGAATTTAAAGTTTATACTGTTTCTGAATCTAATGAAATTCAAGCAGTTACTGAAAAGGTATGTAATGATGGAGTGGATGTCATTTATATTCCTACAGATAATTTATTAGCAACTTACATGGCTTCTGTAGAAGGTATTGCAAGTGCATATTCTATTCCAATTATTCCAGGAGCTGAAGCCATGGTAAAAGACGGTGGATATGCGACTTACGGATTAAATTATTATAATTTAGGAAAGTTAGCTGGGGAACAGGCTGTAGCAATTTTAAAAGGGGAGAAAACTGCTGCAGATACACCAATAGGATATTTGGATGTTGAAGAATGTCAGCTAATCGTTAATTTAACAACAGCTAAAAAATGTGGATTATCTGTTAATAAAGCAGATTATCCAAGTGGCACAAAATTTGTAGAATAGGGGTGTTTAAAAATGGGATTATTTTATACTTATTTAGGTGCAATTGATTATGGTTTAATATGGGGATTTTTAGCATTAGGTGTATATATTACATTTAGATTATTAGATATTTCAGATTTAACTGTAGATGGAAGTTTTGCAACAGGTGGAGCTGTTTGTGCAGTTTGTGTAACAAAAGGTATTCATCCATTACTTGCTATTGTAGCAGCAATTATTTCTGGGTTTATCTGTGGAGCAGTAACAGGGTTCTTACATACAAAATGTAAGATGCCAGCTATCTTAGCAGGTATTTTAACTCAGTTAAGTTTATATTCGATTAACTTAAGAATTATGTCAGGACGTGCAAATCTTCCTTTAACAGGATTTAATACATTATTTGGTACAATTTCACAGGCATTAAATATTAATAAATATTATGTAGCATTTGTAATTGCATTATTATTTGCTATAGTTATTATTTCTTTATTATATTGGTTCTTTGGGACTGAATTAGGATCAGCTATTAGAGCAACTGGAAATAGTGTTCAGATGGTTAAATCATTAGGAATTAATTCAGATACAATGAAATTATTAGGATTAATGATTGCAAATGGATTAGTTGGTTTATCAGGTGCATTAAATGCATTATATGGTCAAGCGACAGATGTACGTATTGGTACAGGTGCTATCGTTATTGCTTTAGCAAGTATTGTTATTGGTGAAATGATTATGCCTGCAAAAAAAGGGAATTTTGCTATGAAATTAGCTGCTATTGTTGTTGGTTCTGTTATTTATAGAATTATTTATGCATTAGTATTACAATTAGGTTTAAATACTGATGATTTAAAAATCTTAACTGCAGGTATTGTAGCGATTGCTTTAAGTGTACCAGTATTCTTAGGAAACAGAAAACAATTAGCTATGTATAAAAAATTAACAGGAAAGGAGAATGCTTAATATGTTAAAATTAACTAATGTATGTAAAACATTTAATCAAGGTACTGTTAATGAAAAACAAGTTCTTCATAATATTAATTTAGAATTAAATGCTGGAGACTTTGTAACAATTATTGGTGGAAATGGTGCTGGGAAATCAACTTTATTAAATATGATTTCAGGGATCTATCCTTTAGATTGTGGTATTATTGAACTAGATGGTGAAGATATTTCTTTACAAAAAGAATATCAAAGAGCTAAAAAAATAGGAAGACTATTCCAAGATCCAATGTTAGGAACTGCTGCTGATATGCAAATTATTGAAAATTTAGCTTTAGCAAAAAGAAGAGGGAAAAAACGTGGATTATCTTGGGGTGTAACAAAAAAAGAAAAAGATGAATATCATGAATTATTAAAACCTTTAGGTTTAGGATTAGAAGATCGTTTAACTTCTAAAGTAGGTTTATTATCTGGTGGACAAAGACAAGCTTTAACACTATTAATGGCTACATTAAAGAAACCTAAATTATTATTACTAGATGAACATACTGCTGCATTAGACCCAGCTACAAGTGCAAAAGTTTTAATGCTAACAGAAAAAATCATCTCAGAACAACATCTAACTGCTATGATGGTTACACATAATATGAAAGATGCTATTGATGTAGGAAATCGTTTAATTATGATGTATAATGGACGAATTATTTATGATGTACGTGGAGAAGAAAAGAAAAATCTTCAAGTCAGTGATTTATTAAAGAAATTTGAAGAAGCAAGTGGACAAGAATTTGTTAACGATAGAATGTTACTTGGATAGAAGAGAATTTATTTCTCTTCTTTTTTTATAATATATAATCGTTCTCCCTCTAATGTACAATAAAATATATTGTCTATATGTAATATATTTTCTTTTTTTAAATAACGTCTTAACCATTTTTCATCCTTATTCAACACTTTTAATAGATCTTTATTAATTTCACCATCTTGTATTAAAGCATCAGGAATTATATTTTTATTTCTATCTTTCTCTATAACTGACAAAGTCCCATCAGTTTCTAAAATAGCATATGCAACTTCAGATAATGAACATATACCTTGTTCTCTTAAATGATGACATAAATCATCTACACTATATCTAAGTTTTCTCATGATTTTTTGATCTAATTTTCCATTTACAATAATATATGTCGGTTTACCTTCCATAATCTTTTTAATCTTTTTGTTTTTTAAAGTCACATATGAACCTAATTTATCAACTAATATAAGAACTGATACAGAAATAACACTATGAAAAAAATTAATTTCATCATTTCCAATAGATATAGTCATCAATTCACTAATAAGCAAAAATACAATAAAATCAGTTAAAGTTAACTGAGACATCTCTTTTTGACCTAAAATCCTTAGTATAAATACTAAAAATACATAAGTAATAAGACATTCAATAATTAATGTGAGATATTGCATATGTGATAACTCCTGTTCATATATTTTAAAGGGTGAAAACATGAAAAAAACAATAATTACTTATTTAATATCAATATTATTTTATATTATTCCTTACATTATTACTTCTCTTATCTTTGCCATAATCTCATACTTTATACAGATTAACTCATTGTTTCTTACAATTATTATCTACATTATATCTTATTTATGTCTAATCATTTCTGCATTATATTTTACAAGTCAGATTAAAAAGAATAGACTCATCCATTGCTTTATTATGAGTATCATTTATTTAATCATATGTCTTATTATTCATAGTCATTTAAAAAGTATTCATATGATTATTAAACCTTTAATCTATATGATAATTGGACTATTTAAAGAAAAAAAAGGGGAATAAAAAAGAAGGATATTATTATCCTTCTTTTTATTAACCAATATATTTAATGTCTAAGATTTTAACTTCGTAAGATTCAGCAACCCCAACAGCAACAATTTCATTTACTCCATGTCCAATAATTGCTTTAGCTAATGGAGATTCGTTTGAAATTTTACCATTAAATGGATCAGTTTCTACTTTACCAACAATAGTAAATGTTTCAGGTTCAGCATCTTTTTCAGATAAATCTAAAATAGTTACAGTCGCACCTACTTTAACAACAGTCGAATCAATTTGGCTTTCATCGATAATTGTTACGTGTAATAACATTTGATCGATTTCTTTAATACGACTTTCGATATGAGCTTGTTTATCTCTTGCAGCATCGTAATCCGCGTTTTCAGATAAGTCCCCTTGAGATCTTGCTAATTGTAATTCTTCAATAACTCTAGGTCTTTCAACATTAATTAAATGATCTTTTTCTTGTTTTAATTTCTCTACACCACTAAGGGTCAATAATACTTCTTTATCCATATTTATCCACCTCGCATCAATTAATATACCATATTTTTAACGAAAATACTAGACTATTTATCGTTATTATTTTTGAACTTTTCTACCCATATCATGAACATTCACTTCTTCATCAATATAAATATATAAAATTTCCATTGGATGATTTGCAACTTCAATTTCTTCCATCTTTTCATTGTATAATTTTGTCACTTCAAAAGTAAAATTATCATGAACAGGGGAGAACACTTCGATATGTTCACCTAATTTAAAATAATTTCTTTGCTCAATCATTGCTAGATGAGTTTCTTTATTATAATCTAAAACTCTCATCACAAATTCTTGAGTAGGATGTTCATCCCTCATATTAAATAATTGTTCTTCTTTTGTTGGATTATTATAGAAGAATCCATGACAGAATGCTCTATTAGCAGCTTTCAATAATTCGTTATAATAATTATCATTTTCAATAAATGAATCAGGATCTTCACAATAAGCATCAATTAATTTTCTATAAGTAGAAACAACAGTTGCTATATAATGTAAAGATTTCATTCTTCCTTCAATTTTAAAAGAATCAACACCTAATTCAATCAATTCACCAATATGTCTAACAAGAGACATATCTTTAGATGACATACTAAATGGCATATCACCATCATTATTAATTAAACAATCTCCTTGATATAAATCATAGTACCAGCGACATGATTGAGAACATCCACCTCTATTGGCATCTCTACGACTTAAATAATTCGATAACATACATCTTCCTGAATAATGAATACACATAGCTCCATGAATAAAATATTCAATATCTACAGGACTATAACTCATAATTTCTTTTAAATCATCAAAGCAGCATTCTCTACCAAGTACAACTCTATCCATACCCATATCTTTAAAAAATTCAATAGATTCTAGATTTAATGTAGATAACTGAGTAGAAACATGAACTTCTAATTTAAGATTTAATCTCTTTGCAATACTCATAATATAAGGATCAGCAACAATAATTGCTGCAACACCAATTTCATCTAATGCCTTTAAATATTCTTCAATACCTTCTAAATTATCTTCATGTAAAATAATATTACATGTCACATGAATAGCAGCCCCATATTGCTTAGCAAATTCTACACCTTCTTTAATATCTTCTAGTGTGAAATTAGACGCCTGTGAACGTAAAGAAAACTCTTTACCTCCAACAAATACAGCATCTGCACCATAAATAACAGCGACTTTTAATTTTTCTAAATTTCCTGCTGGTGCTAACAACTCAGGTTTTTTAATAATTTTTCTTTTCCCATCTATGATTTGACTTACATTTCTCATAAATCCAATCTCCTCATATCTTCTAATTTATAAACAGTAGAATCAAATAAGAATCCTCTATCTAATGGAGTTCTTAACTTAATTAATAAAGGCATAAATTCTTTTACTTCTTTGTTGTATCTTCCATTTTTAAAACTTACAATACAATCACTATAAAGAGAAGTGACTTCTAAACATTCATTGTCACTCATATCCATAGTTTCAATATATAAATAATCAAACTCACTCATATAAGTCATTAAATCTAAAGTATATAATCTTGATTTAGAAAAAATATGAGTTCCTTTATCATCTTCATAAATTCTAAATTTATATTCACTATTTTTAGCTAATAAACTTAAATTATTTTCATAAGATACATCAAATTCTTTATTTGAAGCTTCTTTATAATTAGATAATAATTTTCTTTTACTTGCTGCAATATATTCAATACCATGACATTGAATCATTAAAGGCATATCTGTTTTCTTCTTAATTAATAATTGTTCTTCTAAAGGAATCACTCTTGATAAAAACGCACTATGTACACCTTGATCTTTTAATACATTTAATGTATTTGCATTCGTATTTAAAGTTTCAGGTGAATACATCATATCAAACTTATATCCATTCTTTTTCACAATATTTAATATTCCAAAATCCTGGAATAATAAACCATAAACATTGATTTCACTTAATTTGTGAATATAATCTTTTATCTCACTTATCGTATGCTGATCATATAAATAATTAAGTGCGACATAAAAACGAACATCTTTATGCTCTTCACATAATTGCTTAATCTCATCATATGAAAAACTAAAAGGAGAATGAAAAGAATAGGGACATCCTAATACAAAAGTCTTAACTCCCATAGACTTGTAATCATATAAGAAATTTTTATTATTTAATGATAATACTAATTCCATAATTACTCCTTTCTTTTAATAACACAGATTCCATCTCCAACTGAATAATAATCAACTTCATATTCATCATGATTAAAAATCCAGTCTTTAAATCTCTTAATTTTTTTAACTAACTGTTTTGTATTTCTATTTTTGATATTATCAATATCAAAAATCATTCCATGAAAATCTAAATTATCAACAATAATAATTCCATCTTCTTTAACAAAAGGAACATATTTTTCAAAGAATTTCTGATATTGAGCTTTAGCAGCATCAATAAATAAAACATCATAAGGATGATTGCTTAAACGATTAACATCAAATTCTAATGCATCATCATTATAGATAGTAATACATGAATTTAGATTTCTTTCATGAATATTACAAACAGCTTCATCATATCTTTCTTTATTTAATTCAATTGTTTCTACTTTTAAACCATCTACATGACTTACCATCATCATAGCAGAATATCCAATAGCAGACCCAATTTCTAATAAACTTTGTGCTTTAATTTCATTTAATTTTTCAATAAGAAAGTCAATACCTTCTTTTTGCATTACAGGTATTCCTCTTTCTAATGCTTCTTTTTCAATTATTTCAAATGATTTCATAACTAATACCATAAATTGTCCTTTACTGATTTTAAATGATCTGCATATGTCTTATTGTAGATTACAGTTCCATCTTCTTTAGCAAAGAAGAATAAATAATCATTATCTTCATAATGAATACATGATTCAATTGTCACTTTAGATACACTTGAAATAGGTCCTACAGGTAATCCTTTATATTTATATGTATTATATTTAGAATCAATCTGTAATAAATCATTTGTTACTTTAACACCTGTTCTTTGATGTGCATAGTTAACAGTAATATCTGATTGTAATAACATATCAGATTCTAATCTATTCATAAATACACCTGCAATTTTAGGTCTATCAGAATCAAATAATGATTCTCTTTCTACAACTGAAACAAATGTTAAGAACTCATGAGGAGTAAATCCTAATTTCTCAATATCACTCTTATAACCTTCTAAAACTTTTCCCATCATATCTAAAGCTAATTTTGTTACTGATTCAATAGTTGGATCTTTTTCTGTCACAAAATATGTTTCAGGATATAAATATCCTTCTAATGGATACATTAAATCGTCATTTAAAATAGATTCATCAATAAACCAATACTCATCAATAAGTGATCTTAAATAATCTTTATCAGACCATTTTTTTAATACTTCTTTTTGATCAATATTTAAAAATTCTGCAATTCCTTTAGCAACAGATGGAATTGTATTTCCATCTAAAATCTGTACTTTAGATTTTAATAAATATTTAAAATCTGGATTTTCAAAAATACTGAAGATTTCTTCAATACTCATAGATTGATTTAAAACATATGTATTAGCCTGTAAGTTATTAAATTTATTTAATTTAAGAAAAATCTTTGCACATAATTTATTCTTAACAAGTCCAGCCTCATCTAATACATTTAACATTGTAGAAGCACCGCTTCCTTTTTCAATTGTAACAATCACTTCATCTGTATTTGATGAATCAACTGCACCAATTCCACTATTATAATAAGTCACACCACCAATACCAATAAGTGCAACAATACCTAATAAAATAATTAATAATTTCTTTTTCATGAGTATTCCTCCTTAGTCATATTTCACCATAATAAATATACACGAAATAAGGTAAAAAAACAACTTATTTGTCATAATATAGTGTAGGTGTATTTTTGAATATTATGAATAAAAAAAGCCCTAAAAAGGGCTTTGTATTAGTAATTGAATGTATTGTTTTGTTCTAATGTTTTAAGTAAGATAGCTTTGAAAGTTGCTCTTTGTTTTTTCATGTCATATGTTTTCATAATGCTATATTCTACAACATCAAATTTTTCTACATCTTCATCAAAGATATAGTCAGCTTGTCTAAAGAATAAGTTATCTTCTGAGTCTTGTCCAATGCTTCCAAACATTCTTTCTTCATTATAGTAAACAACTGTTCCTTCTAATCTTTCAATAAATAAATCTAAATGTTCCATTAATACATTATATAAATAATCATATAAATAAGAACTTGTTTTTGAATCTAAATGTTCAGCAATTTCATCTTGAGATTCAATATTGTTTTCTACTTTTAATTTATGAATGAATGCAGCTGTTACATCAATTAATTCTTTATTTTCAGCAGTTTTTACCATTTCAGCAATCTTTTCATAAGTAGCTAAATGATTGATATCATATCCATCATTAAAGAACTTATAAATTAAGTTAGCATAAGCTTCTTTTTCTTTATTTGTATTTAAATATAAAGAATATAAAACTTCAAAAGAATCACCTGTAGGAATTTTATGACCTAAAGCTAAGAATTCGTTTTCAGCTTCATCATATTGACCTAATTGAACTAAAGAAGATGCTCTATAATATTTAGTCCAATTTAAGTTATTGTAATGCCATTTATAATGACTTGCAAAAGCTTTATTTGTATTTTCGATACATTCTTTATATTGTCCTAATTCATAGTTTGCTTTAATTGCTAATCTGAACCATTTTTCTTGTTTAGATTCAAATTCTTTTCCTTCTTTATTAACAAAAGGTTCTTTAGATAATTCATTAACATCTAAATATGATAATAATTTAAGAATTTGTTTATAATCTGGATTTTCTTTCATTGTTTCATATCTTAATGCTTTATTAACTGTTGGTTCTAATGGAGAATATCTTTCTTGTTTACATAAATTTGTAATTTCTTCTACCATTGAATAGAATAAACCTTCTTTTTGCGCAATTTCTTCATCTGCTACATTAATGAATTTATTATAAAGAGCATAAGCATAATGATTAACAAAAGCAGTTAAATTTTCTCCTACTTCTAAGAATGTTTTACCTACTTCAATTGCTTCATCTAATCGCCCTTGATTTTTCAATTCTTTCACATAATCCATTGCTTGAAAGTCGTTAAATGAGCTAGGGTCTTCATTAAAACGATTTTCATATACTGTTAAATCTTTCATTTCTTGTTTTTCCACTTATATCACCTCAAAATTAATTATAACAATTTTTTACATTATTTAAAAGAAAAACAATAGATTATAAATTAACAAAAAATAAATTCTCATATTTGTATAAATTAAAAGAAAAGTGAGAAGACTCTTTGTATATATAAGTAGGAGGGTTAATATGAGTAGTTTACAAAGTAATTTAATGGAGATGAATAAATCACTAATGAAATTACAGGAGAGTGGTATATATGATGTAGAGAAATATACATATGCCTTGTTGCATCAGACAAGTCAGTTAGAATATTTCTATTGTAATCTTGTGAAAGATGGAGATTGTGATCAGACTTATTATCATGTCAGCAGAAGACCTAAAGTTCATAATCTTGCTTATTTTAATATAGGCAGAGGGTTTCCTAAAGAACTCATGGATGGGCATTGGTGTTATGTATTAAAAGATATGGGATATAAAATGCTAGTGATTCCTTGTACATCGTTAAAAAAAGACTCAACTAAAGCAAATCCAATGTTTGAAAAAGATATACAAATAAAAACTGACAAAACTATTACGAATTGTCGTATACAGCTAAGTGATATACGATCAGTAGATATTCAAAGATTAGATTTGAGAAAACCATTTTATCATGTTTTGACTGATTTTAAAGAAATCAAAGATTTTGTAGAAGAAAATTTGTTTGATATCAAAGAATAATTCATGTAAAATTGTCTTTATATGTGAGGCGATTTTATGAATGAATTTAAAGAAGGATTTAAAAATGGTATACCTATAGCATTAGGATATTTTCCCGTATCTTTTTCTTTTGGTGTTTTAGTTGTATCAAGTGGTTTACCTTTAGGGCTTGCTACTTTAATCTCAATTACAAATCTGACATCATCAGGGCAATTTGCAGGTGTCTCTTTAATGCTTCAAAAGGCGATTTATATTGAAACGGCATTAACACTTTTAATGATTAATGCAAGATATTTTCTGATGTCTTTATCATTAAGTCAAAAGATTGATAAAACGATGTCGACTCTTCAAAGAATGATTATTTCTTTTGGGATAACAGATGAGACTTTTTCGCTTGCATCTTTAAGAGAAGGAACATTAACATTTTCATATATGTTAGGTTTTATCTGTTCACCAATTTTAGGATGGACATTAGGAACATTGAGTGGAGAAATATTATTGAATTTTCTTCCTCAAAGTTTACAGAATGCACTTGGATTAGCACTTTATGGAATGTTTTTAGCAATTATTGTGCCAGCTGCAAAAAAAGAACATCCTGTATTAGAAGTTGTTTTAATTGCAGCAATTATTATGATTGCTTTAACTTATATTCATTATTTTGATTTTATTTCTAGTGGTATGAAATTGATTATATCTACATTAACGGCAGCTATTTATGGGGCTATCAGATATCCTATTAAGGAGAATGTAAATGAGTAAATATTTATTGATGAGTGTTTTGGTTATGGCAATATGTACATATCTGCCACGTATGCTGCCATTAACTTTTTTTAGAAAAGAAATAAAATCAAGATTTGTGAAATCTGTGCTGTATTATGTTCCTTATGCTGTCTTATCTGCGCTAACTTTTCCTAGTATTATTTATGCAACGCAAAATATTTATAGTGCGATTGCAGGAAGTTTAGTTGGTATTTATTTTGCTTATCGTGATAAAGGACTAATTTTTGTTGCGATGTCAGCTGTACTGACTAGTCTTATTGTTGGAATGATTTTATAAAAAGATTGTTTTTGACAATCTTTTTTTGTTAGGAGGAAAATGAATGAAAAAAAGACTTATTATGACTGGTCTATGTGTTATTGGCACATGGACTTTTTTTATAAGTCATAAGCCAGATGTGTTTATGACTTATATTGATGAAAACAAACAGGAAAAACACTTAGAAAACAAAGAGGTAAAAAAAGACAATAAAGTAGAAAAAAATAAAGTGACTGATAAAAATTCAGATACAGATGAAATAAAGAAACATATTGTTTCAAAAAGTTCTGTTCAATCTATTGAACAGGAACAGTCTTTTTTTAAGAAAAACAAAATAAAATATATTTATATTGATGGTAAGAAACTGATAGATTTATCTGATTATGAACCACAAAGTGATGATATGCTGTCTTTAGATCCTTATATTTCTCATATGAATTTCTGTTACAATAGTTTTACAAGAAATAGTGATCAGGGAATACATTATGAAAAGATATATTCGAGCTTTGAAAAGGCAAAAAATGATGCAAAAAATGTACATATGACTTCTCCTTATAATACATATAAAACATATACAATTGAAGGATTGCCACAATGTGGCTATAAGATTTATTTTATTAAATGAAAAAATATTTAAGTTTATGTATATGTTTATTATTTATATGTATGAATACAAAGAATGCTTATGCAATTACTTATAATAGTTCTTTGTTTCCTGTTGGATATCAGGGAAGTGATAGGGAGAAAGTTGTTTTTTATTCAAGAACACTAAAATATGAGGATAACTATTATTTAGAAGGTGCCACATTAGAAGTGACAGATGATTCACATCCAGAATATGTTATTGTGACATTTAGGCATTATGTTGGTCATAGCGGGGATAATGTTCATTCTAATTATATGGTTGTCCCTTGTGCGTTTTATGTTAATGATCAAAAAGTTGCGCAATGGTTTATATCTGGTTATGACAATAAAGAAGGAAGTCAGTATAAAAAAGGATATCGATTTAGAAATACATATCGTTTAGTTTATACAAAAGAAGGAATTAAAATTCCTAGAGGAGAAACGATTCGTCTTAGTGCCTATGATGTAGGGACATCGGATGAAACAGTTTCTCCTTTAATTTGGAGTAAAGATTATTATTATGATCTGCCTTTATATCATCTGACTATTTCTTCGTCATTAGATGAAAAGCAGACTAAGGAAAAATTATGTACTTTTGATGTTTTTATAGATAATGAGAAAATGGCAGATGATGTGTCTTCATATGATTCATATGTTTATCATAATCAGACTTATGAAATAAAGGATTTAAAGGAAGAAAAGGGGATAAGTTTTGATAAAGTGATTAAAGGAAGTTTGAAAGAAAAAATGAAAGAAGATAAAGATGTTGAGTTGGGATTTAAAAAAGATGTTTATAGTTTTCGTGTTGTTTTTGATCAAAATCAGTATGGTACGTCTTATGATAAAGGAGCGCGTGTAAAAAGTTTTGATGTTTACAAAAATGGGC
Source organism: Coprobacillaceae bacterium (assembly GCA_045614925.1). Classification (GTDB taxonomy): domain Bacteria; phylum Bacillota_I; class Bacilli_A; order Erysipelotrichales; family Coprobacillaceae; genus JAZLDV01. The sequence goes on from JAZLDV010000051.1 coordinate 15,242, forward strand.
AATTGGCAGTTAAAAATGCAAGTGAATATGAGGGACATTCATATTACAATGATACTTATTCAATAAAAAATATAATTTATAAAGAAAGAGCAGGATATAAAGATTATACATGTGATACAAAAAGTGTGACTTATTTTAATGGTGATTTGAATATATTACATGATATAGAGTCTGATTGTACTTTATCAATTAATACATTGCTTTTTGATGTACCAGATAAGGTTGCTTATATCAGATTTATTGATAAAGAGACACTTTCTACATTATATGAAAAAAGTATATGGAACAAAGATTCAAATTATAGAACTTTACTAAACAATTCACTTCATTCAACGAATGCAAAATACACATACAAACTAGATAAGCAGACAATAAAAACAATTAAGCAAAATCAATTTAAACCATCTACGAAATCGAACAAAGATTTATTAGACTATTTAAAAAGATGAAATCTTTAATCAAGGGTTTTATGTTTTTTATTGTCTTTTTATTAAGTGTATTAATTATAAGTGTGCTTTGCCAAAGATATATTAAATATCATGAATTAGATAGAATAGTGTCTTTATCATTACAGCAGACTCAACGTGTATTGTTAGATCAAAGATATGAAATAGAAAGTAATGAAGAATATATCGCAGAGTTTATTAATCGTATGACGACAATGTCTCATTATTGTGAGAATCTCGATATTTATGTTTATGAAGCGGATTATCAAAAAGGTCTGTTAGATATAGAAGTCAAAAGCGAACTTATTTATCCAGCTTCGTTTAAAGGAAAGATAAATATAAGACGAGCATCAATTATAGATAAGGAGGAATTTTAATGGATTTAGGAATGAATGATGAATATTTTGGGAAAATGCTTCCTTATATCTTAAATGAATATGTGACTGATATAGAGTGGGATGGCTATTGTATGAAAATAGAAGATTTGCGTTATGGTGAAAAAATAGTAGATACAATTTTAGATGAAGAATTCTGTGAGGTTTTTGCTAGAAGAGTCGCAGATCGTGTAAATAAAAATTATAATGCCTCTATTCCAAAACTAGAAGCAGAAACAAATACATTAAGAATTACGATTCTTCATCCAAGTGTGACAATGAATAAAACAAATATTAACTTAAGAAAAATAGAAGCAAAAGTAAGGATGGATTGTGAAAGTATAATTGAAAAGAAATATTGTAGCGTTGAAGTTTTAAAAATACTAGAAGCATTATTTAGATGCAGATGTAGTGGAATTGTATGTGGAGGAACAGGGACAGGGAAAACAGAATTATTAAAATTTGGAGCAAGGTGGATCCCAACTCTAGATACAATCGTCACATTAGAAGATACCAATGAACTCAAATTAAAACAGATTTATCCTGATAAATTTGTACGCTCCTGTATAGTTAATAGACATTTTCATTATAGTGATGGTATTGAATATGCTTTAAGAGCCAATGCAAAGTGGCTTTTAATGGCAGAAGCAAGAGCACAGGAGGTTTTACAAGTATTAGAAGCGGCATCAACATCATGTGCCATAGTGACTTGTATACATAGTAAGGATGTAACCCAAATCCCAGATCGTATTGACAATATGATTGGTGCAGGAAGTCAAGGCGTTATTTCTAAAGAAAATGATGTTTATACATTTTTTGATTATGGATTAAAGATTGAAAAAATATCTATTGAAAATCTTCCTCCATATCGTTATATAGACCAGTTATGCATATATGAGCGCATAGGAAAGGAAAATAAAATACATATGATTGTTGATCATGGACAATTAACAGGCTCTCCTTTTCCTTTGTCTTTGTTAGAAAAATTTCATACATACAATATCGATGATCCTTTAAAAAAAGAAGGTGATACTTATGTTTAGATATTTATCTTTTAAATTCATTAATCAGAAAATAGAGAAGTATGGTTTTAGTTATAGTTTTAAAAAGTTTATGATTCAGCTTATTGCTTTTTTGATACTTGTTTTTATGGCAGGACGATTTTATCTTTTAAAGACTCAATATATAGTTATATTGATGATATTAGCAGTGTGTCTTTTTCCTATTATTATCTTGTCGCAGTTTAAATATATTTATAATAATGTGAGATTTGAAAATATGATTAATTATATGGAAAAAACAATTATTTTCTTTAAGCAGGAACCAAAAATTTTAAGCACATTAGAAAATGTAATTCATTATGTGGATAAGAAGAATGAAAAGATTTTAAAAGATGCAATTCATATATTGCATACTGATGTCAGTGATGAAAGATATGAAAGAGCATTATCATTAATGAATAATGAATATCATTCATCTAGATTGGTTTCCATGCATCGATTTATGAAAACTGTTGAGGAAAAATCATCGTTGGATTATCGCTATAGTCTTAATAATTTAGATTATGATTTAAAAGAATGGGTGAATAGAATCTATAAATATCAAAGTGACTTAAAAGTCAAAAAAACACAGTTTATGATTTCACTTATTGCGAGTATTTTACTTATGGCAATCTTTAGTGTGATGTGGATAGAAGTCAATGACCTAACTCAAATGATTGATAATCCAATTTATCAGATTGGTTCATTGATTTTTTTGATGCTTTCTTTAATTCTTTTTACAGTTATCCAATCAAAGATTAATGGACAATGGCTGATAGAAGATTATAAAGAGCATAGTGATAAGATATTAAAACATGTTACATATGTTCATAATTTTCATTATTTGTCTGAATTAAAAAAGCAATGGATTAAAATTGTGATATTTGTTTTTCTTTTTGTATTAAGTTTTGTGATGAAAAATAAGGGCATTATGATGATGAGTGTTCTTTTTATTATTTATTTTGTTTATGAGCCTTTTTATCTATTTAAATCAAAGAAAAAGAAAATTAGATCTATTTTAGAAATAGAATTTCCACTTTGGTTAAGAGATGTCGCACTTAATTTAAACAATTTTGTAGTGATAGGGGCGTTAAAACATAGTTTAGAATGTGCACATCCTATACTTAGACATTATTTAAGTCAGCTGATTTATGATATAGAAGACAATCCTGCTTCTATTAAACCTTATAGTGATTTTTTAAAAGAATATCATATTTCTGACGTGACAAATTCTATGCTGGCATTATATTCATTAAGTGAAGTGTCTCATGAGCATATTCAAGGAGAAATCAATGATCTGATTAAAAGAAATCAGACGATGTTATCAAATTCAGAAAAGATAAGGAATTCTCATGCATTAATTGGTGTACTGGTTTTATCCTTTGTTCCTATTATTATTACAATGATTAAGATTTTTGTTGATATGATGATGATGCTTTTAGGTATTTTTGCTTATATGGGAGGTTAAATATGGAAGGAGTTATTGAACAATTTATAGCGTGTGTGATTGATTTTATATTTGGCAGTATCATGATTATGATGCTGTTTTTTATTTTAAATAATATATGTGGAGGTGTTTATTATGTCTGAAATGATTGCTGAAATGATTTTAACTCATGGTGAGGCTATCGGAGCAATATTAGTTATAGGGAGTTTTTTAAGCTGTTATCCAATGATTCTTCAATTTGTCAGAATGTCTTTAGGTATGTGATATGGAAGAGACAGTAACAAATTATATGATGATGATTTTATATGCGATGATTGCTATTGTACTTGCTTCTATTGTTCATATGAGTATAGAAAAGATGAATATTGAAGACGTTTTTTATCAGCAAAAAACATATGATGCAGGAAATCATTTTTATTTAAGTGAAAGAGAAAGAGCGAATATACATGTTTTAAGAACTGATGTCAAAAAAAATAGTGAGTTTAGTGCTCTTGATTATATAGATATTTATTATAAAAACCAGATAAATAACGAATTGAAAGATGAAGTTAATGTTTATGGATATGTAAACACCAGTGAGTGTGGAGTTTATCCACTTACTTATGTCATTAGAATTAATGATATTTTGACTAAAAAAGAAGTGAGCTTTGTTGTTGCATAATGAAAATGCTGTTTAGTCATTGGGTGTCGTTTTTTATTTGGGTTATTAGTATTTATACAATTTCTATGATTTTAATCTGTAGTATGCAGATACAAAATGCAGGAAGCTTTCATTCACAAGTGATACATCGTATAGAATCATCTTATTATAGTCAGGAAGTTATTGAACAATGTGCTGATAAGGCAAATGAATATGGATACAGCTTATCTATTGAAGAAGAAAGTGTTTATGAAGAAAGAAAAGATATAAAAGTTACGCTAACATATAAGATTAAAGTTCCATTACTAGGTATTGATACTTTAAATTCTTATGTTGGATATGCAAGATAATGAAAGGAGGTGAGAGATATGGATGAAACTATTAACAAGTGGTTGTGGGTAGGTATTGGAGCAGTTATCTGTATTGTTATGCTTTTAGCAGCAGAACCATTAGGAAATAAATTAAAATCAAATATTTCAAGTATAATTGACAATACAAATAATATGATTGATTTTAATGCAGGCGAAGATGATACAAATCCACAATAAAGGTCAAGCGAAAGCTTGACCTCTTTTTTTATTATAAATTTAATAAGCGTTTTGTATCTCTAGCAATCATTAATTCTTCATTTGTAGGGATAACATAAACTTTGATTTTAGATTCAAGTTTAGTAATTAAACGTTCACCAGTACCATTTTCATTTGCATCATCATCTAAAACGATTTCTAATGCATCTGCAACTAAAGAAATAATTTCTTTTCTTGCCCAAGCAGAGTTTTCTCCGATTCCTGCAGTAAATGCAATGGCATCAGCTCCACCTAATGCGATAAAATATCTTCCGATATAAGCGATAACACGGCGAACATAAATATCTAGTGCTAATCTAGCACGTTCATTTCCTTCTTGTGCAGCTGCTAAAACATCTCTAAAGTCACTAGATACACCAGATACACCTAATAATCCAGATTCTTTATTTAACATATGAATTAAATCTTTAACATCAATTCCAATTTCAGAAATTAAGTAATCTAATACAGATGGGTCTAAGTCACCACTACGTGTACCCATTACAATTCCTGATAAAGGAGTGAATCCCATAGATGTATTGAAAGATTTTCCATCTTTAACAGCAGTTAAACTTCCTCCAGCACCTAAGTGAGCAACGATAACTCTTGAATGTTCAGGATTTCCTAAATGTTCAATAACACGTTGTGAAACATATTTATGACTTGTTCCATGTGCACCATATTTTCTAATTTTATAATCTGTATAGAATTTATATGGGATAGGATAAATATAACATCTAGGCTGTAAAGTCTGATGGAATGCAGTATCAAATACTGCAACTGCACCAGCATTAGGAATTGCTTCTTTAAAAGCATAATAACCTGTTAAGTGAGCAGGGTTATGTAATGGTGCTAATTGTTTTAATTCATCAATTTTTTCTACTACATAATCATCAATAACAGCAGAATCATCAAAATATGATCCACCTTGAACAACTCTGTGTCCTACACCTTTAATTTCATCTAAAGATGAAACAATATTTTTTTCTAATAATGCATCTAATAATAATGCAACTGCCTCTTTATGTGTAGGGATTGCTAAAGTACGTACATCTTTTTCTCCATTATATTTAATTGTGAAAATTGCATCTTCAAATCCGATTCTTTCAATAACACCTGAAGTAATAACTGCTTCATTATCCATTTCAAACAATTGGAATTTTAAAGAAGAACTTCCAGCATTGACTGCAATGATTTTTGACATTTTTATTCCTCCTCATTCATTAATGAACTTATATATATCATTATATCACTTCCATAAAATAATCAAACATAAATTAATAAAATAAAATAAAAAATAAAATTGACTAAAGTTTATATTGATGTATAATTGTGATTGAGCCAGGGGTGCAATTGCTGAGAAAGGTTAAGCCTTATCCCTTATTATCTGAACTGGGTAATGCCAGCGTAGAGAGTGCAAATAAAGTTTTTTTGCTATCTATGCGCGCTAGATAGCTTTTTTATTTGTTGGCTCCAATTTATGGAGGAGATAAAAAATGAAAAAGAAAAAATTAGGCGTAAAGCATATGTCATATTTGTCATTATTTTTAGCTTTACATATCGTATTGCAATTATGTTTTTCTATTATTCCTAATCAGCCACAAGGCGGGAATATATCTATGGATCTGCTGCCAATTATATTAGCAGGTTATTTTATGGGACCTTTTTATGGTGTTTTACTTGGAATTACATGTACTTTAACACAATTAGCTTTAGGAATGGCATCTTTTTATGGTCCATGGTCACTTTTATTGGACTATCTTATTCCTATTAGTGTAGTAGGATTATCACCATTATTTAAAACAATTGAAATAAAAAACAATAAGATTTATAGTGGAGTAATTATAACAATGCTTTTAAAGTTTGCATCTCATTTTATTTCAGGTGCATGGTTATTTGCAAGTTATGCACCAGAAGGTATGAATGTTTATTATTATTCATTGACTTATAATAGTGCTTATTGTATTCCTACTTTAATAATCTGTTATATTGGATTTGCAATTATATATCCTAGAATCAAAAAAACTATACATATATAAGAGATAAAGAACCTTTTGATAAGGTTCTTTATTGTTTTACTTTTATTCATTGACAAATTTGTGTATAATATTTCTATTATAGGGAAGAGGTGGAACTATGAATAAACCACTAAAAGGTGAAGAAATTCTAATACATTGTTATAAGCATGATGGAAGTGTACATAGATGCTGGAATAAAGGGTTTGTATTAGAAGAAACAGATTCACATTTTATTGTTGTTAATAATAGAACATTGGTAACTGAATCAGATGGTAGAAAATGGTATACGAGAGAACCTGCTATCTGTTATTTTCCAAAAAACAGATGGTTTAATATTATTTGTATGATCAGAAAAAATGGTGTTCATTTTTATTGTAATATTGCCTCTCCAACACTTTATGATGGAGAAGCATTGAAATATATAGATTATGATTTGGATTTAAAAGTTTTTCCTGATTACAAATATAAAGTATTGGATGAGGAAGAATATAAAATGCATAAAGAATTGATGGGATATGGAGAAGATTTAGATAAGATTCTTCATTTAGAATTAGATAGATTAATTGAAATGGAAATGAATATGGAAGGACCATTTCGTCCAGGCTTTGCTGAGCAATGGTATGAGGTCTATCAAGGATATATGCATAAATAGGAGGTATATATGATTACATTTTATAATGAATTAGATATGATTGACTTTGGAGAAAAGTTAGCACATTTATTATTTCCTAATAGTATTATTACTTTGCAAGGTGATTTAGGTGCAGGAAAAACAACTTTTACTAAAGGAATTGGAAGAGGATTAGGAGTGAAAAGAGTCATTAATTCTCCAACATTTACAATTGTAAAAGTTTATCATGGAAATCTTCCTTTTTATCATTTTGATGCTTATAGATTAGAAGGTCAGGATGAAGAATTAGGATTTGAAGAAATGTTTGAAGATGATGGTGTTTGTGTTATTGAATGGCCACAATTTATTGAACATATTTTACCTAAAGAACGTTTAGAGATTTATATTCATAAAAATGAAGATGAATCACGTACATTTACCTTTAGGGCAAAAGGTGAGGCATATGAAAAAATTGTAGAGGAGGTATTATCATGTTAAGTCTGATTATGGATACATCAAATCAGTATTTAATGGTTTCTTTATACGAAGATGGTGTTTGTTTAGAAACAATTCAGGAATTAGGATCAAAAAAACAATCTGAAAATGCGATTCCATATTTATCTTCTTTATTAAATAAATATAATAAGCAGTTATTAGATGTAGATGAAATGATTATTACAAAAGGTCCAGGTTCATATACAGGAGAAAGAGTTGCAATGACAATTGCAAAAACTTTAAGTGTTATTTCTGATGTAAGCATTAAAGCCATTTCATCATTAGCTTCTTATGCAGGATTAGAAAAATGTATAAGTGTTATTGATGCAAGAAGTAAAAAAGTATTTGTATGCGTTTATGAAAATGGGAAACCTTTAATCAATGAACAGCTAATGGATATTGAAGATTTTAAAACTTTAAGAGAACAATACAGTGATTTTAAAGTTGTAGGTCAATGTGCTGTTGTAGATGAGCAAGAACAGGATGTTGATTTAGCACATAATTTATACCAATTATCATTATTATGTGAGAAAGAACAATATGTAGATGCTTTAGTTCCATGTTATTTAAAAGATGTTGAGGCTAAAAAGATATGCTTATAAGACCAATGAAAGTTGATGATCTAAATCGTATTCTTGAGTTAGAACATCAGTTATTTACTTCAACATGGAAAGAAGAGGATTTCATCTATGAAATAGAAGAAAATGAATTTTCTTTTAATTATGTTTTAGAAGATGAAAATAAAATTGTTGGTTATGGTGGAGTTTTTATTATGTATGAGAATTCTGAAATAACAACAATAGGAATTGATAGTACATATCAAAGAAAAGGGTATGGACAGTATCTTTTAAATTATATGATGGATGTTGCTAGAAGTAAGCAATGTGAAATTATGAGTTTAGAAGTAAGAGTATCAAATGATAAAGCAATCAGCCTTTATACAAAATTAGGTTTTGAAATAGTAGGTATTAGAAAAAATTATTATGAAGATAATCACGAAGATGCTTATCTTATGGTGACAAGATTGGAGGATGTACAATGAGTCTGATTTTAGCAATTGAATCAAGCTGTGATGAAATGTCAGTCGCAATTTTAAAAGGAAAACGAGAATTATTATGTAACGTTGTTGCTTCTCAGATCGACACACATCGCTTGTTTGGAGGAGTCGTTCCTGAAATCGCAAGCCGTATGCATGTTGAGTGTGTATCGACTGTATTAAAAACAGCATTAAATGAAGCGAATGTTAATATTGAAGATATAGATGCAATCGCTATTACAAAAGGTCCAGGATTAGTAGGATCTTTACATGTAGGTATGCAAGCAGCAAAAACTCTTGCTTTAGCCTACAATAAACCATTAATTGGAGTACATCATATTGCAGGACATATTTATGCGAATGAATTAGTAGAAGATATTGAATATCCATGTTTATGTTTAGTTGTAAGTGGTGGGCATAGTGAATTAGTTTATATGAAAGAAGAGTTTTCTTTTGAAGTAATTGGGCAAACTTTAGATGATGCGATTGGTGAAGCCTATGACAAAGTAGGAAGAGTATTACATCTTCCTTATCCAGGTGGACCAGTTATTGATAAAATGGCATTAACAGGGACACATCGCTATAATCTTCCATTACCATTAAATGATGATTCTTATAATTTTTCATTTAGTGGATTAAAATCAGCTGTTATTAATTTAAGTCATAATGCTGCGCAAAGAAATGAGACATTAATCGCAGAAGATTTAGCATGTTCATTTCAGGAAGTTGCATTAGAAGTTTTAGTATCAAAAACAATTAAAGCAGCCAAAGATTATAATGTAAAAGAAATTATTGTTGCAGGAGGAGTAAGTGCAAACCAAGGGTTAAGAAGAAAATTAACTGCTGATAGCCCTATTAAAGTATTATTCCCTCCAATGAAGTATTGTACAGACAATGCAGCAATGATTGCATCAGCTGGAAGAATTATGTTTGAAAAAGAATTGTTTTCATCTCTTGACTTAAGTGTAAAACCGTCTTATGATTTAGAAGAGGAAAGTGTTGGTGATTAGAATGGAAAAGAAAGCTAATAAGATTTCTAAGGCAACAATGTCTAGATTTCCTAGATACTTAAAAGCATTAAGAATGATGCAGCATGAAGGAAAAGAAAACTTCTTATCAAGTGAATTAAGTGAAGTAACAGGAATTTTAGATACAACAATTCGTAGAGATTTCAGTTTTTTAAGTGATAAAGAATCACTTGGTAAAAGAGGTATCGGTTATGGTACTAAAGAAATTATTGAAATTTTAAATAAAGTTTTAGGGTTAGGACTAGATGAACCAATCATCTTAATTGGTGTAGGGAATTTTGGTAGTGCAATCTTAAAATATAACAGATGGAAATATACAGTAGGACAAATTGTATGCTGTTATGATAAAGATGAAAATAAAGTAGGGGAACGTTTTGGTGTTAAATTACATCATATTGATGATTTAGAAACTACATTCCCTGAAGGATGTAAAATCGCAATTCTTACTGTAAGTGAAGATGTACAGGCAACTGTAGATCGTTTAATGGCATTAGGAATTAAAGGAATTGTTGATTTAACACACCATCATTTTGTAGTAAATGATGATGTTGTTGTTCAACCTGTTGATATTGTTTCATCAATTCAGGAATTAGTATTAAAAATGAATGCAATTGATGAATAAAGTATTGAAAAAACAATGAAAAAATGATATTTTTATATAAAGCGAAGATTTGAGAACTTGTTTTTTTAGACATGTTTAAAAGCGACTTTTGGATGGTGAAAGCAAAAGAAACATTAAAGACAAGCAACACTCAATGAGCTAAGTAGGAGAAATAATAGTAGACTACTTCGTTAACTGCGTTAAAGTAAGAGAGCATAATCTATGATTATGAATGAGGATGGTACCGCGATTAAGTCGTTCCTTTTAGGAATGACTTTTTTTATTTATAAGGAGGAAGAAAAAATGTTTGATTTTATGACAGCGAGAGAATTATATGAAATGATTTTATCTGGCGAAGATTTTGAAACAGAAGGATTAGAATATGTTGAATTAGATGGATGGGTACGTACAAATA
>JAZLDV010000052.1:0-10715 GCA_045614925.1 Coprobacillaceae bacterium
GGTAAAGGTAACTTAGAAGTAGCATTAACAGTTAAAGCTGCTAAATTCTCTAAGTCTGCTGTAGAAGCTATCGAAGCTGCTGGTGGAAAAACTGAGGTGATTTAAGATGTTAAACTTTTTTAAGAGTGTTTTTAAAAAAGGGGAATTACGTCAAAGAATTATCTTTACATTAGCAATGTTGTTCGTATTCCGTTTAGGTGCTGCTATTACTATTCCTTCAATTAATGCTGATGCATTAACTGCAGGAGCTACTAATAGTGGAATCCTTGGAATTATCAATATGTTAGGTGGAGGGATGTTAGAAAGATTCTCTATCTTCTCATTAGGGGTATCTCCTTACATCACTGCATCAATTATTATTGAATTATTATCAATGGATGTTATTCCAGTATTAACTCAATGGACTAAAGAAGGAAATACAGGGAAAAAGAAAAAAGATGCTGTTACACGTTATGTAACATTAGCATTAGCTGCCATTCAAGGTGGATCATTAACATATATGTTTGATAGAGGGTATGGTATCTTAACTAATCCTTCTATCTGGACTTATGTATTTGTAGTTATTGTTATGACTGCAGGAACTTGCTTAGCTATGTGGATTGGTGATCAAATCACTCAAAAAGGTATTGGTAATGGAACTTCATTATTAATCTTCACAGGTATCGTAGCAACTTTACCAAACAGTTTCATGACTACAATTATGAGCTTAGTTTCATTTAAAGATGCAACTACAGCTGCTTTAGGAATTTTATCTTGTGCATTATTTATTGCAGTTTACTTTGCAATTGTTGTATTTGTCATTTATAATGAAGGTGCAGTAAGAAAAATCCCTATCATGTATGCAACTAGTTCAAATACTGTAATGAGAACAAAAGATAGTACTCATATGCCATTTAAAATTAATAGTGCTGGGGTATTACCTGTAATCTTCGCATCAAGTATTTTAGCTGCACCAAGAACTATTATGAGTTTCTTTGAATCTAATAGTGTAACAAAAACAATTGATTCAATTTTAAATTATCAACAACCTATTGGTTTTGTATTATATATTGTATTAATTGTATTCTTCTCATTCTTCTATTCTAACTTACAAATCGATGCTAAAAAAATCAGCAAAGATTTAAAGAAAAATGGAGGATCTATTCCTGGTGTAAGAACTGGTGAAGACACAGAAAGATATATTTTAAAAGTTTTAAATAGAATTACTGTAGTTGGTTGTTTATTCTTAGTGATTATCGCATCAATTCCTTTAATTGCTCCTGTAGTTTGGTCACAAGCTGCTAATTCATCATTAACTTTAGGTGGAACAGGATTAATTATCGTAACTGGTGTTGCATTAGAAACAACTAAACAAATTAAAAATCAGGTAACTCGTAAAGAGTACCATGGATACATTAGAAAGTAGAAATAAAAACAAAGGGGTGTTAAATATGAATATTATATTAATGGGCCCTCCTGGTGCGGGAAAAGGAACTCAAGCAGATAAAATTGTTGCACGATTTGGTGTTGAACAAATTTCAACAGGAGATTTGTTTAGAAAAGCACTTAAAGAGAAAACACAATATGGTGTGATTGCTGAATATTTTATGAAGTTTGGGCACCTTGTACCCGACGATTATACAATTGGAATGCTTAGAGATCACTTAAAAGAAAATAAATACGAAAATGGATTTATTTTAGATGGTTTTCCAAGAACTATTGTTCAAGCTAGAGAACTAGAAAGTATCGAAAAAGAATTCAACTTCACAATTGATGCAATTATTAATCTTGATATTCCAACTGAAAAATTAATCAAAAGATTATCAGGAAGAAGAACTTGCAAAGATTGTGGAGCTACTTTCCATGTTGAATTTAATCCTCCACATGCAGAAGGTATCTGTGATAAATGTGGTGGAGCGTTATATCAAAGAGCTGATGAAAGCGAAGAGGCTGTAAAAATCAGACTAGAAACGTATAACAGACAAACAAAACCTTTAATTGATTATTACACAATGAAAGGTACAATCATTAATATTAATGGTGACCAACCTATGGAAGACGTCTTTAAAGACATTGAAAAAATTTTGGAGGGTAAATAATGATTGTGACTAAAAACCAAAGAGAAATTGAATTAATGAGAGAAGCAGGAAGAGTTGTAGCTCTTGTTCATGATCATCTTAAAGATTTTATCAAACCTGGTATAACAACTAAGGAAATTGATGCTTATTGCGAAAAAATCATTAGAGATGCAGGATGTACACCTTCATTCCTTAAATTATATGGATTTCCAAGTTCAGTATGTACTTCAATTAATGAAGTTGTTGTTCATGGGATACCATCTAATACAAAATTAAAGGAAGGCGATATTATTTCAGTTGATGTTGGGGCATGTTATAAAGGCTATCATGGTGATAGTGCTTGGACATACGCAGTAGGTCAGATTAGTGATGAGGCAGCACACTTAATGAAGGTGACTGAAGAATCGTTATATGCTGGATTGAGTCAAGTCAAACCAGGAAATCGTTTATCCGACATTTCACATGCTGTGCAGACTTATCTAGAAGAACACGGATGTTCTACTCCAAGAGATTACACTGGTCACGGAATCGGAACAAAGGTTCATGAAGGTCCATCTGTTCCCAATTTTGGAGCGCCTGGTAAAGGTCCTAGATTAAAAAAAGGAATGACGCTTGCAATTGAACCTATGGCACATTTAGGAGCTTGTGAAACAAGAGTTTTAAGTGATGAATGGACAGTTGTAACTAGAGATCATTCACTTGCAGCACATTATGAACATACAATAGTTATCACAGATGATGGCTATGAAATTTTGACAAAACTTTAAAAGGGAGTTATAATCAATGGCAAAGAAAGATGACGTTATCGAAGTAGAAGCTACTGTTGTTGAAAGTATGCGTGATGCATCATTCAAAGTGCAGTTAGAAAATGGAGCGGTTATATTGGCTCACGTTTCTGGTAAAATCCGTATGAACTACATTCGCATTTTACCGGGGGATAAAGTAACCGTAGAAATATCTCCATATGATTTAACACGTGGGCGAATTACATTTAGACATAAATAGGAAATCTTCCAAAGGAGGCAGATTAAGATGAAAGTAAGACCATCTGTAAAACCAATCTGCGATAAATGCAGAGTAATTAAACGTAAGGGTAGAGTAATGGTTATCTGTGAAAACCCTAAACATAAACAAAGACAAGGTTAATAGGAGGAAAAACAATGGCTCGTATAGCAGGTGTTGATATCCCACGTGATAAACGTGTGGTAGTATCTTTAACTTATGTATATGGTATTGGTAAAACAACAGCTAAAGAAATTTGTAAAGCAACTGGAATTAGCGAAGATATTAGAGTTAAAGACTTAACTGAAGAACAAGAAGGATTAATCCGTAAAGAAGTAGAAAAAATTAAAGTTGAAGGTGACTTACGTAGAGATGTAGCATTAAACATCAAACGTTTAATGGAAATCGGATGCTACAGAGGTATGCGTCACCGTAAAGGACTTCCAGTTCGTGGACAAAGAACTAAAACTAACGCTCATACTCGTAAAGGTAAAGCTCGTCCAATTACTGGAAAGAAAAAATAGGAGGTTGAACGAAAATGGCAAAAGTAAATACTCGTGGTAAAAGACGTGTTAAAAAGAATATAGCAAAAGGTATGGCACATGTACATTCAACTTTCAACAACACAATTGTGACTATCACTGATGAACATGGTGCTGTATTAACTTGGTCTAGTGCTGGTGCACTTGGATTTAAAGGTTCAAGAAAATCTACTCCATATGCTGCTCAAATGGCTGCAGAAGCTGCTGCTAAAGCATCTATGGATCATGGTATGAAAACTGTAGACGTATGTGTTAAAGGTCCTGGTCCAGGACGTGAAGCTGCTGTTAGAGCTTTACAAGCTGCTGGATTAGAAGTTACATCAATCAATGACGTAACACCAATTCCACATAACGGATGTCGTCCACCAAAACGTCCTCGTGGATAATGAAGTAAAATATATATTTATTTCTAAGTGAGGAGGAGAAAAATAATGCAAAAGTTTGAAAAAGCTAATTTTAATGTCGCAGAATATGATGAAACAGATTTCTATGGGAAATTTGTCATCGAACCATTAGAAAGAGGGTTCGGTGTTACTTTAGGTAATGCATTACGTAGAGTATTATTATCATCTATTCCTGGATGTGCAGTACATGCTGTAAAAGTTCAAGGAGCTATCCATGAATTTTCTGCAGTTGACGGCGTAGTTGAAGACGTTACATCAATTATTTTAAATGTTAAGAAATTAGTATTTGCGATTGATGGTGACGAAGATGTGACAATGGTAATTGACGTAAAAGGGCCTGCTGTTGTAACAGGTGCTGATATTCAATGTCCTTCTAATGTCACAATGATTTCGAATGACTTAGAAATCGCTCATGTAGCTGAAGGTGGTCATTTCTATATGGAAATGTCTGCTCATAAAGATAGAGGGTATATGAGTGCTGATCAAAACAAGAAATTAATCAATACTATCGGTGTAATTGCTACTGATTCAATTTATTCACCAGTAGTTAAAGTAGCATATAATGTAGAACCAACAAGAGTTGGTCAAAGTGCAAAATATGATCAATTAACTTTAGAAGTTACTACTGATGGTTCAATTCAACCACATGAAGCTTTGGCATTAGCTGCAAAGATTTTAGTGGAACACTTAAATATGTTCGTAGAATTAACTGACATGGCAATGCATATGGAAGTTATGAGCGAAACAGAAGAAGATGACAGTAATAAAGTATTAGATATGACTATCGAAGAGTTAGACTTATCTGTACGTTCTTATAACTGCTTAAAGAGAGCTGGTATTCAAACAGTTCAAGAACTTGCATCTAAGACTGAAGATGATATGATCAAAGTAAGAAACTTAGGTAAAAAGTCATTAAAAGAAGTTAAAGAAAAATTAGTGGAATTAGGCTTAGGATTTAAACCTGTAGATTAATTCTTAAATATAATGGAAGGAGCACTAATCTATGGCACAAAATAGAAAATTAGGGCGTGTATCATCTCATAGAAAAGCAATGTTACGTAACTTAGCTACAGATGTTATCGTGTATGGAAAAATTGAAACTACTGCAACTAGAGCGAAAGAAGTTCGTTCAATCGTTGATGAATTAATCACTTTAGGTAAACGTGGTGATTTACATGCAAGAAGACAAGCTGCTGAAGTATTACAAAACGTTGTAGATCCTGCTACAGGAAAAACTGCAGTTCAAAAATTATTTGAAGAAGTTGCACCTAAATATGCAGGACAAAACGGTGGATACACTCGTGTTTTAAAAACATATAACCGTAAAGGTGATAATGCACCAATGGCAATCATTGGATTATTCTAATTAACTAACGATGGTTTATAACCATCGTTTTTTTCTTTTCTATGTTGTTTGTTGACATTAATGAGTAAAAAGAATAAAATTGTTTTAGTTTGGAGGGATAAGTATGAATAATATTATTGAAGTAAAAGATTTATCTTTCGAATATGATGAAGGGTTAAAAACAATTGATCATATTTCTTTTCAAATTGAAAAAGGAACTTACACAACAATCCTAGGACATAATGGAAGTGGTAAAAGTACCATTGCAAAATTATTAATGGGATTATTAGAAAAGAAAAGTGGAGAGATTATTGTAGGAGGAATTCCTCTTACTGAAGAAAATTTATATAAAGTAAGAGAACAGATTGGTATTGTATTTCAAAATCCAGACAATCAATTTATTGGAACAACTGTAAGAGATGATATTGCATTTGGATTAGAAAATAATTGCGTAGAACCTACGTTAATGGATGATATCATTAATGAATATGCTAAAAAAGTAAACATGTTAGATTTTTTAGACCATGAACCATCTACTTTATCAGGTGGTCAAAAACAAAGAGTTGCAATAGCTGGTATATTAGCTATGAGTCCATCTATTATTATATTAGATGAAGCTACGAGTATGTTAGATCCAAAAGGTAAAAGTGAAATTAATGCATTAGTGAGTCAATTAAATAAAGATAAAAATATTACAATTTTGTCTATTACGCATGATATAGAAGAAGCAGCAATGTCAGACTATGTTGTTTTATTAAGTGGTGGAAAAATTATTGATACAGGGAAACCAGAAGAAGTATTAATGAACAAAAGACAAATAGAAAGTTTAAAATTAGATATTCCTTTTGCTTATAAGATATCAAAAGGTCTTCAAAATTTAGGTATTCAAGTAAATAGTCATATAAACAAAGAAAAGTTGGTGGAAGAGTTATGTCAATTACATTTAAAGAAGTAGAACATACATATAGTCAAAATACACCTTTTGCATACCATGCATTAAAGGGTGTAAATTTAAATATTAAAAAAGGAACTATGGTTGCATTAATAGGTCACACAGGAAGTGGGAAATCAACTTTAGTTCAACACATTAATGCATTATTACTTCCAACAAAAGGGGAAGTAAAAATTGAAGATTATATGATTAGTGCAACTGATAAACCTGCATTACTTAAACCATTAAGAAAAAAAGCAGGACTAGTATTTCAGTTCCCTGAATATCAGCTATTTGAAGAAACTATTTTAAAAGATATTATTTTTGGACCAAAAAACTTTGGTGTGAGTGAAGAAGAAGCGATTTTAAAAGCAAAAGATGCTTTAAAGTTAGTAGGACTAGATGAATCTTATTTAGATAAATCACCTTTTGAATTATCAGGAGGACAAAAAAGAAGAGTAGCTATTGCAGGAATTCTTGCAATGGAACCAGAAATATTAGTTTTAGATGAACCTACTGCTGGATTAGATCCACAAGGTGCAAAAGAAATGTTAAGTTTATTTAAAAAGATAAATCATCAAGGTAAAACAGTTATTCTTGTATCTCATGATATGAATCAGGTACAGGAATATTGTGATGAAGTGATTGTAATGAACAAAGGAAAAGTAGAAAAGCATGAAAGTGTAGAAGATATATTTAAAGAAACGTCTTATTTGGCTGATTTAAGTATTGATCTTCCAACAATTACATCTTTTATTTTACAGTTAAATAAACACGGTTTTAATATTGATCCATCAATCAAAGATATTAACTTATTAATAGAAGAGATAGGAGGGCAAATAAATGAATAATATGTTAGGAAAATATATTCCTTTAGATAGTTTTGTTCATAGATTAGATCCTAGAGTAAAATTAATCTCTTTAATGTTTTTATTAATTTCTGTTTTCTTTGATGCAGGATTTATTGGATATTTAATTATGGGTGCTTTTGTAGCGATATTAGCATCATTTTCTAAAATAAAGGTTTCACAGATAATTAAATCAATTAAGCCAATGATTTTTATGATGTTATTTTTGGTATTCTTTAATATCATATTTATGCAAAGTGGAAATGTTATTATTTCTTTAGGGTTTATTAAAATTTATGATCAGGCACTATTACAAAGTGCATATATCTTTATAAGATTAATTATTATTATCATTATGACAACAATCTTAACTGCAACAACGAAACCACTAGATTTAACGTTAGGATTAGAACATTTGTTGTCACCATTAAAAAAATTAGGATTTCCAGCTCATGAAATCGCAATGATGATATCTATTGCTTTAAGATTTATTCCAACATTAATGGACGAAACACAAAGAATTATGAAAGCACAGGCAAGTAGAGGAGTTGATTTTCAGGAAGGAACATTAAAAGAAAAGATACTTTCGATTATATCCTTAATAATTCCTTTATTTATTTCTGCATTCCAAAAGGCAGAAGATTTAGCAAATGCTATGGAAAGTAGAAATTACAATCCTGATGCAAAAAGAACAAGATATAAACAATTACAATGGAAAGTTGCAGATACTATTTCTTTAATAAGTGTACTAGCAGTATGTACATCAATGATAGTATTGAGTATTGTAATATGAGAGTAAAATGTATAGTTAGTTATGATGGAAGTAAATTCCATGGATTTCAGGTACAAAATAAAGAAAGAACAGTACAGGGAGAAATTCAAAAAGCATTAGAAAAAATAAATGAAGAAGAAGTTATTATCCATGCATCAGGTAGAACAGATGCTAAGGTTCATGGAGTACATCAGGTATTCCATTTTGATACAAAGAAACAGTTACCTGAGGAACAATGGAAAAGAGCCATTAATCATTTTATGCCAAATGATATTTATATATTAGAAGCAAAATATGTTGATGAAGAATTTCATTCAAGATATTCAGCAGTAAAAAAAGAATATAGATATCTTTTAAGTATGAATGAATATAACCCATTTGAGACAAATTACATATATCAGTATGGAAGAAAATTAGACATTGAACTAATGAGAGATGCAGCACAAATTTTCTTAGGAGAACATGATTTTGCATCTTATTGCTGTTATGATAAATACGGTAATACAATTAGAACATTATATTCATTTGATATTAGTGAAGAGAATGGAATTGTCACATTTAAGTTAGTAGGAAATGGATTTAGACGTTATATGGTAAGACATCTAGTAGGAGGATTAATCCAAGTTGGTGCAAAAAGAGTAACTAAAGAAAAATTGCTTGAATTGTTAGAAAGCAAAGGAGAAAAAAAATGTTTATTTAAAGCTAAGCCACAAGGATTATATTTACAAGAGGTTTATTATGAAGAAGATTAATTATCATACTCATACATATAGATGTGGACATGCTGTGGGAAATGAAAAAGAAATGATAGAGTCTGCAATAGCTTTAGGGATAGAAGAATTAGGAATGAGTGAACATATTCCTTTACCTTATTACAGATTACATCTATTAAGCTCAATTCCTTACCATAGATCATTAAGAAGTATAAAAGCAATGATAATTGCCTTTAAAAAGAATGGCCCAGATATGAGGCTAAAATACAAAGATATGAATAAACATCTTTCTTTATTAGAAAAATATAAGGAAGAATATAAAGATAAAATAAAAATATATAAAGGATTTGAAGCCGAAGGATATAAAGTTTATTTTAAATATTATAAGAAATTATTAGATGATAATAAGGTAGACTATCTGATCTTAGGGCATCACTTTCATAAATACAGTATTCATGATGATTATATAGGTAAAAAGAATTGTACAAAAAAAGATTTATACATTTATGCAAAAGATATAGAAGAAGCATTAGACACAAAACTGTTTACTTATTTAGCACATCCAGATTTATTCTTTTTAGGATATAAACATTTTGATGAAGATGCTAAAAAAGTATCAAGAATCATTTGTGAAGCAGCGAAAAGAAATAATATTCCTTTAGAAATCAATGCTGGAGGAATAAGAAAAGGATATGTGAAAGTAGATAATGAAGATGTCTATTTATATCCAAATTACCATTTTTGGAAGATTGCAAGTGAAATAGGTAATGAAGTTATTATTGGATTTGATGCACATCATCCTGATGATTTTAATCAAGAAATGTATAATCAGTTATTAGAATTTTCTAAAGAAAATAAATTAAATATTATAGATAAACTACAATTTTTAAAAGGCAAAAAAAGCAATAAAAATTAATAAAAAAATTAATAAAAAAGTTCAAAAATAAATTGACAAAAGAAGTAATATTGCTATAATTGTAATTGCCTTATTTTAACGTTGTAGCCCCGGAAACTACAGGAGGATTAAAAATGAGACAAACAACTATGGCTAAAGAAGCCACAATTGAACGTAAATGGTACGTAGTTGATGCTGAAGGTTTAACTTTAGGTCGTTTAGCATCAGAAGTAGCAACTGTATTAAGAGGAAAACATAAACCAACTTTCACACCACATGTTGATACTGGTGATTATGTAATTATCGTTAATGCAGAAAAAGTAGTGATGACAGGAAATAAATTAGACAAAGTAAATTACTATCATCATACAGGATGGATGGGTGGTTTAAAAGTGAAAACTGCTCGCCAATTCCAAGAAGCTGATCCAACAGGATTCGTAGAAGCTGCTGTTAAAGGTATGTTACCTCATAACACACTTGGAAGAAAACAAGGGATGAAATTATTTGTTTACACTGGTAGTGAACATCCACACGCTGCACAAAAACCAGTTGAATTAAAAATTAAAGGATAGGAGGACGATATAAATGGCTAATGTACAATACAGAGGAACAGGACGTAGAAAATCTTCAGTTGCACGTGTTATCTTAACACCAGGTACTGGAAATATCGTTATCAATGGTAGAGAAGCTAGAGAATATTTACCATCTGATGTATTATTAATGATCGTCAACCAACCACTTGAATTAACAGGAACAACTGGTAAGTTTGATGTAATCGTAAACGTATTCGGTGGAGGATACACTGGTCAAGCTGGTGCTATTCGTCACGGAATTTCAAGAGCTTTAGTAGAAGCTGGTGAAGATTATAAACCAGCATTAAAAGCTGCAGGATTCTTAACTCGTGATGCAAGAGTTAAAGAACGTAAAAAATACGGTCTTAAAGCTGCACGTAGAGCTCCACAATTCTCTAAACGTTAATATTATTATCGCAATGAGACAATCAAGATCACTCTTTATGGGTGGTCTTTTTTTGTATATAAAAAGCTAATCAATTAAGATTAGCTAAATGTAATAATATAAATTTTATTTTAAATTATTTATTTCTATTTGTAAGTTTTCTAGAAATTTTCCAGCATGTTCACCATCCATTTGTGTATGATGGAATTGGAACGATATAGGAAGAGAGTATTTAAATAATTTTTTGCG
>JAZLDV010000053.1:0-5916 GCA_045614925.1 Coprobacillaceae bacterium
TTAAGTGGTTTTTGACAATGTTTATGCTATAATTAGAAAAAATAGATAGTGGAGGAATTTATGGAAAACAGTAGAATTTGTATTGCTTTAGATTTTCAGACAAAAGCAGAAGTAGAAGCGTTCTTAGATCGTTTTGAAGAAGAAAAATTATATGTTAAAGTAGGAATGGAATTATTCTATGGAGAAGGTATTGAAATGATTAATGCCATCAAGGAAAGAGGACATAAGATCTTCTTAGACTTAAAATTACATGATATTCCTAATACTGTAAAAAGCGCTATGAAACAGTTAGCAAAATTAGATGTAGATATGGTTAATGTTCATGCAAGCGGAAGCAGAGCCATGATGAAAGCAGCCATTGAAGGATTAGAAGAAGGAAAAACAGGAAATCACAGACCATTATGTATTGCTGTGACATGCCTTACATCATTAGATCAGGAAGTATTAGACAATGAATTACTAATTCATGATGCATTAGAAGATGTTGTATTATCATGGGCTAAGAATGCTAAGGAAGCAGGGTTAGACGGTGTTGTATGCTCACCATTAGAATCAAAAGTCATTCATGATGAATTAGGAGAAGAATTCCTAACAGTCACACCAGGAATCAGATTAGCAGAAGATTCAGTAAATGACCAAAAACGTGTAACAACACCAGAAATGGCAAGAGAATTGACATCAAGCTATATCGTAGTAGGAAGAACAATCACAAGAGCAGCAGATCCAGTTGCAACATATAGAGAAGTATATAGACAGTTTCAAGGAGAATAATTATATAAGTCTAAAATGACTAAGGAGGTAATATAATGGAACAATACAAAAAAGAATTTATTCAATTTATGGTTGATAGTAAAGTTTTAAAATTCGGTGAATTTACTTTAAAAAGTGGACGTAAATCTCCATTCTTTATGAATGCAGGTGGATATGTTACAGGTTCACAATTAAAAAAATTAGGAGAATACTATGCAAAAGCAATCCATGATAAATATGGAGATGATTTTGATGTGTTATTTGGGCCAGCTTATAAAGGAATTCCTTT
The DNA here is from genome assembly GCA_045614925.1 of Coprobacillaceae bacterium. Lineage (GTDB taxonomy): Bacteria > Bacillota_I > Bacilli_A > Erysipelotrichales > Coprobacillaceae > JAZLDV01. Next base: position 1,040 of record JAZLDV010000053.1, read on the forward strand.
AGCAGTCGTTACTGCTATGGCATATAGTGATTTATATGGTAAAGAAGTACGTTATTGTTCAGATCGTAAAGAAGAAAAAGATCATGGAGCTGATAAAGGAAGCTTCTTAGGAAGTAAATTATATGATGGTGATCGTGTAATCATGATTGAAGATGTAACTACATCTGGAAAATCTATGGAAGAAACAGTACCTAAAGTAAAAGGTGCAGCTGATGTAACAATTGTTGGATTAATGGTATCTTTAAATCGTATGGAAATTGGTAAGGGTGGAGAAAAATGTGCTCTTGATGAAGTTAAAGATTTATATGGATTTGATACTGCAGCAATCGTTGATATGAGTGAAGTTGTTGAATGCTTATATAACAAAGAAATTAATGGTGAAGTATTAATTGATGATACATTAAAAGCAGCAATTGATGCTTATTATGACCAATACGGAGTAAAATAGTAAAAAAACAAAAAGGAGGTTCGCCTCCTTTTTATATGTAAATATTTGTAAATTCTGGTTCATTTTCAAAAGATACTTCTTTATTTAAGTAAGGGAATGTCAATTTATAAGAATATAATAAAGGTGAAGTACGTTTATCTTTAGAACCATATTTGTGATCTCCTACAAGAGGATGACCTCTTGAAGAAAATTGAACTCTAATCTGATGAGATCTTCCTGTATATAAACGTACATGAACTAAAGATGTATCTTGATAAGTTGCTAGACGTGTATATTCAAGTTTTGCTTTCTTTACTCCTTTACGCTCTTTTTTCGCAACAAATACTTTATTCTTTCTAGAATCTTTAAATAAGAAATCTTCTAGAATATCATGTTCATCTACTATTCCATGAACAATAGCCTTATATTCTTTAATCATTTTATTTTCCTGTATAACCTTAGATAAATAAGCAGCAGTATGTTTATTTCTAGCATAAACCATAATACCACCTACATTTAAATCCAATCTATGAACAACAAAGAATTCCCCATCTAATTCTTTTTTTAATTCATCAATCATACCATGTTCACTATCAATACCTATAGGTTTAATACATATAACTATATTTTTATCACTAAATTGTATTTCCATAAATTTCTCCTATTTTTTTTATATTTTAACACTATATGAATAAAAATAAAGTATAATATAGTTTGGGAAGTGAATTTTATGAGTAAAGTTTGTTTTGTATTAGAAGGTGGCAGTATGCGTGGAATGTATACTGCAGGTATTTTAGATATTTTTATGGATCATGGTATTGAAACTGATGGAATTATTGGTGTTTCTGCAGGGGCATTATTTGCTCCTAATTATTACTCTAAACAAAGAGGAAGAGCACTTAGATATAATAGAAGATATGCTAGAGATTTAAGAAATATGAGTTTCTTATCATTTTTATTCACTGGTAATTTAGTGAATAAAAAATTTGCTTATTATGATATTACATTAAAACATGATATTTTCGATAATGATACATATAAAAAGAATTACAAAGGTTACTATGTTACAGTTACGAATATAGAAACTGGAGAAGCTGAATATTTAGAATTAAAGGATGTTATTAAAGATATGGAAATATTACGTGCAACTGCAGCAATTCCTGTTGTTTCAAAGATCGTGACTATAGATGGTAAGAAATATTTAGATGGAGGAGTTGCGGATTCTATTCCTGTATTGAAAGCAAAACAGATGGGATATGATAAGATTATAGTCATTCTAACAAGACATAATGGCTATAAAAAAGAGCCTATTTCATCTCGTTTATTAAAAATCGTTAAGATTCTTTATAAGAAGTATCCTAAATTTATAGAAGTGATGGAGAATAGATATAAAGTTTATAATGAAACTTTAGAAATGATAAAAGAATTAGAAAATAATAATGAAATATTTGTATTTAGACCTAGTAAGCCTATTAAATTAAGTACGATTGTCAGAAATCCAGATGATCTTTTGAGAGTCTATAATTTAGGGGTAAATGATGCGAATAAACAGTTAGAAAAATTAAAAGAATATATCAGATCATAAATGAAAAAATATATTGTTTTATAAAGGGAAAAATGCAATTTTTATTGCTTTTTTTTCCTTTCTCATGTATAAGTATATTGTTGTGAAATAGTGGAGGATAATTATGTTAAAAAGTTTATTGTTTGTATTAAAAGAAAACTTTACTAATTTGTTTAGAATATATTCAATTACGAGATATGAACTATTATCTGAAATGAGAGAATCAAAGTTAGGTTTATTCTGGAACTTTGCTCATCCTCTTATTCAGGTATTAACTTATTGGTTTGCATTTGGTATTGTATTTAATAAAAAAGATGTTGTATCTTATGGAGTAGAAGTTCCTTATATTTATTGGATGATGGGTGGAATTGTTGTATGGTTCTTTATTTCACCTGCGATTACAAATGGATGTAATGCGATTTATTCAAAAAGAAATGTAATTACAAAGATGAAGTTTCCGGTAAGTATTTTACCTGCGACAGTTATCTTAAAAGAATTATTTAATCATTTATGTTTATTATTGATTGTTGTGATTGCATTATTGTTAGGAGGATTTTATCCTACTGTTCATTGGTTAGGACTTATTTATTATATGTTCTGTGCAGTATTATTAGGTATTTCATTATCTATGACTTTATCTGTATTAAATATGTTAGCAAGAGATGTAAGAAAGTTAGTTCTTGCTTGTATGCGTTTATTATTATATGTAACACCAGTATTATGGAATTTAGAGTCAGTGAATCATTTACCAGCAATTGTAACATACATTATGAAAGCTAATCCTATTTATTATATTATTCAAGGATATAGAGATTGTTTCTTCTTTAATCAAGGGATTTTAGCTTATAATGGGTCTATGATTGTATTTTGGGTAGAGACTATTGCTTTATTCGTATTTGGTAGTTATATTATGTGTAAGTTTAAAAAGAAATTTATTGATTTAATTTAAGAGGTGGGACTATGAAAGAATACGCTATTGAATTTAAAAATGTATCTAAGATCTTTACTCTTAAATCTAAAGGAAAAAAGAAAAAGAATAAAAGTTTTTATGCTTTAAAAGATATTTCTTTTTCTATAGAAAAAGGTGAAGTTGTTGGTATTTTAGGTACGAATGGATCAGGTAAATCAACAATGTCTGTAATTTTAGCTGGAATTAGTGATATTGATTCTGGTGAAATGATTATTAATGGAGAACAGGCTTTAATTGCGATTAATACTGGATTAAATGCACAATTAACTGGATTAGAAAATATTGAGTTAAAAGGAGCATTGTTAGGTTTAAGTAAGAAAAGAATTAAAGAGATTACTGATGGTGTTATTGAGTTTGCAGAAATCGGAGATTTCTTATATCAGCCAGTTAAGACTTATTCAAGTGGGATGAAGTCTCGTTTAGGTTTCTCTATTAATTTATGTTTAGATCCTGATATTTTAATTGTCGATGAAGCTTTATCGGTAGGAGATAAAGGTTTTGCACAAAAATGTATCAGAAAAATGGAAGAATTAAAAGCTCAAGGAAAAACAATTATTTTTATTTCTCACTCTTTACCACAAGTAAGAAGTTTCTGTACTAAAGCAATGTGGATTGAAGCAGGTATGTTAAAAGAATATGGTGAAATTAATGAAGTATGTGATCATTATGCAGAATATGTAGATTACTATAATAGTTTAACTGCAGCTCAAAAGAAAAAAGAAAGAGATGAAAAATTTAAAAAACGTGTTTTCGAGAATAAGAAAAAAGGATTGTTCGCAAGAATATTTGGGTAGGAGAAAGTATGAAAAAAGTTATTACTTATGGAACATTTGACTTATTTCATGTAGGTCATTTAAATATTTTAAAAAGAGCAAAAGAATTAGGTGATTATTTAGTTGTTGCGGTATCAAGTGATCAGTTTAATGCTTTAAAAGGTAAAAAATGTGTTATTCCTGATTATGAAAGAATGGCTATTGTAGAAGCAATTAAGTATGTAGATGAAGTTATCCCTGAACATAACTGGGAACAAAAAATCAGTGATGTAAAAGAACATGATATTGATGTATTTGTTATGGGAGCAGATTGGGAAGGTCATTTTGATTTCTTAAAAGATTATTGTGAAGTTATCTATCTTCCTAGAACACCTAATATTTCTACAACACAATTAAAAGAAGAATTAAGTAGCAGATAAGATACTCATTGAGTATCTTTTTTTATTTTTTAAAAGTAAATTAAGAAGATAATTTGTATATATAAGTATAAAAGAAAATAACAAAGAGGAATAAAAGAAGCAGATCTCATCCTAAAAGATGGAAGTATCATCTTGGTCAAATGAGCGGATATTCATCTTTTTCCAAAATAATCATTTGATTGTAAAAAAGGCAGTGTTAAGAGGGAAATTTGATTGCTTAGTTGAGTGTCTTGATATAGTTAAAAATAAATCAAATATGTCAAGTGAAGAAGCAATGGAATATTTAGATGTAACTGAAGAAAAATGGAAAGAATTCGAAATATTGGTACAAAAAAATGAGCATTAAAAAATGCTCTTTTTTTTATGTACTAGTATATTCTTAATTGCAATTGTTTTTTCTTGTTTCATTAATTTACTGTTAAGAAGTTTACCATCTTTATAGACTTCTTCACTTTGGGAAGAAGCATCAGCATAACATAAATCCATTAATGAAATATAATGGTCAATATCAATATCATAATTATAAAGTTCTTTTTCTTTTTGTATCATGTTATTTACAATTTTTAGCACATTTTTTTCATTTATATCATGTAATGATATAAAATCATCATGATGACATATATAAAAGCAGATACGTAAAATTTCGTCTTTATTAAAGCCCATTTGTTCTAATATAGGTTTAGCAATCTCTCTCGATTTAATGGCGTGTCCATAAAAGTGCTTT
>JAZLDV010000054.1:0-30738 GCA_045614925.1 Coprobacillaceae bacterium
GTGGTGATGGCATGATGGACACACCTGTACCCATACCGAACACAGAAGTTAAGCATCATAACGGCGACGATAGTGAGCAATCGCAACAATAGCAAGCTGCCAGTTTCACGGATATCCCTTCGGATATCCTTTTTTCTTGTCAGAAAAGCCACTTCAGAATATGAGGTGGCTTTTTATAATTCTAATTTGATATTGTATTCTCTAAACCATAATTCTATTTGGATAAGATATGCGAGTAATTGTGGTCCTTTCATTAATTGTCCATACCAAGGATATTGAAATGATTCACCTTTTGTTTTAACTAATTCTATCAGTTTATCTTTATTAAATAATTTATATAGTATTGTATCTTCTTTTGATAATATGACTTCTAGTTCTTTAACTAATAACTCAGTATAAACAGGTGAATAAGTTTTAGGATAAGGATTCTTTTTTCTGTGTGTAATCTCTCCTGGTAAGATATCATTAAATGCATCACGTAATAATGATTTTTCTTCATTATTTTTCATAAAATATTCGTCATTGATATTAAATACATATTCTATTATATCCTTTGAGGCAAATGGCATTCTAATTTCTTTGTTAAGAATATTTGAAATACATTCTCCTCTAATTAATAATGTTTGCATAAACCATTGATAATTTAGTAGGATTGTTCTTTTTGTTACTGATAAACTATTAACTTTGCTGCTTTCATAAGAATCGATAATATAGTCTTTTATATTTAAATTTTTAACATTATCATTCAATAATTCAATTTTTTTATCTATGTCCCTCATCCAAGGGAACCATTTCTGATTATATAATTCTTCTTTGTAGAACCATGGATATCCTCCGAAAATTTCATCTGCACATTCACCAGATAATACAATTGGATAATTTTTTATTTCTCTTAAAAGTAAATAAAAACTAGAATCGATATCACTCATTCCAGGCATATCTCTTGCTTTTACAACATCTAATAGATGTTTATAAAGATCATTTTGATTTATTGTGAGCGAAGTGTGAATATTTTTTAAAGACTTATTCATTATTTGTATATAATAGTCATCCTGAGTATTCTGATATTCATTGCTTTTAAAGTACATGTCCTGTTGTTCATAACTAAGACTGAATGTATTAATTTTATAATATTTGTTTAAAATAGCACATATAATACTAGAATCTATGCCTCCTGATAATAAACATGCAGAACTATCGTGATCATATTGAAATAGAGTATTTTCATACAATAAATATTTAATATGATCTATTATCTCATCGTAATTGTCTGTAATTTTTTTCTTTTTTAAAATCCAATAAGGCTGAATATTCATCTTTCCGTTATTTAGTGAAAGACTATGTGCAGGTTTTAATGAATAAATGTTTTTGTATATTGTCTTTCCCGGACTTAAACTTGGCCCAACACTTAGTAATTCTTTTATACCATCTTTATCAACGATACATTCTCCTAAATAGTCTAAAATACATTTTATTTTTGAACATATTATTAAAACACCTAAATCATTTGTGTAATAATACAAAGGTAAAATACCTAAATGATCTCTAGCAGCAAAAATAGTATTTTCATCCTTTATAACAAAGACAAAACTTCCTTCTATATAATCTAAACATTTTTCTGAATAGTGACAGTATAAGAATGCAATGATCTCTTCATCAGATAGATTGTTTACGTCTAAGTCATAATCTTTTAAATCATTAAACAAAGATTGTTTTCTTTTTATTCTTCCATAATATACAATGTTAATATTTTTGTTAAAATAATTATATTGATGTGTAGTCATAAAGTTTTTATGGTAATGAGGACGAACACAACTCATAGTCAAATTTTCTGATTCAAATTTAGTAACTATGTCTGTTTCACTCATTATTAAAGATTTATTTAAAGATGAACAATCTTTTTTTTCGTTAAAAATACATATAATTCCACTCATTTTTATCACCAGTATTAATATATGTCATACATAAATAAATATGAGATAAATATGAGAATTAAAAATAAAAAAACATATTATAATGATGATGGTGATAAAAATGAAATGTCCTCGTTGTCAAAATGAATATAAAGATCAGATGTATAGTTTAAACAATACAATGTACTGTAGAAAATGTATTAAGTTTAAAAAAGTTAACATTGATGATACAAGAAAAACAAAATTAATTAGATATTGTTTAAACAAAGTCACATATCATTTAGAATTTGAACTTTCTAAGAAACAAAAACTTATATCTGAACAATTAAAGTCTAATTACAATAACAATCTCAATTCACTTGTTTTAGCAGTATGTGGTTCAGGAAAAACAGAAATCGTATTTGAAACTATATGTGATGCTTTAAATAAAGGGCATAGGGTCTGTTTTTGTGTTCCTCGAAAAGAAATAGCCAAAGAGTTATACGAAAGAATAAAAAGTTCTTTTTTAAATATAGATTTAGGTATCTGTATTGGTGGAATGGTAGAAAATGAAAATGCTCAGATGATAGTATGTACAATGCATCAGTTATATCGGTTTGAAAACAATATAGGTTTTGAATTAATGATTGCAGATGAAGTTGATGCTTTTCCTTTTTACGGTAACGAAGTTTTAAATGAAATATTTTCAAGATGTACTTTAAAAAATTATATAAAGCTTAGTGCAACATTTTTCAATGAAGATATAGGTGATGAAGAACTACTTGTGATGAATAGAAGATATCATGGGTATGATCTTCCTGTTCCTAAAATCTACCTTATGCCACAATTTCTTCAAAAAATGATGATGATACATATAATTAAAAAAATATCATATCCAGTCCTATTGTTTGTGCCTACTTGTCATTTAGTAAAAGAAGTATGTGATTATTTGAAAAGACATAAGATAAATGCATTAGGTATTTATTCTTCACATACCCATATTGATCAATGTTTAACAAGTTTTAAAGAAAATAAAGTACAGGTGCTGGTTACTACAACTTTATTAGAAAGAGGAATAACGATTAAAGGTGTACAAGTTATTGTTTATCATGCAGAAAATTCAGTTTTTAATAAAAGGACTTTAATTCAAATTGCAGGAAGAGTAGGGAGAAAACCAGGATATACAACGGGTATGGTATGCTTTTTAGCCCAAAGAAAAACAAAGGATATGAGCGAATGTATAAGCACAATCAGAAAATTAAATACAATGAATGTTTAATATGTTTTTCATCGTTGTTGAAAAAAACGACTGTATCTCACCTTATATATCCTATGCCAATATGTCTAGACTGTATACAACGATTTTCTTTTATAAACAGGACAATTTTATTTCACCAATATCCGTTGCATATTCTTTATAAGTATAATGATTTTTTTAAAGGATTGTTATATCAATATAAGGGAATGTATGATTATGCTCTTAAAGATGTATTTTTATGTTTGTATGAAAATGAACTTAAGAAAAAATATAAAGATTATGTTGTAGCTGTAGCCCCTAGCTCCAAAGAAGATAATCAAAAAAGAGGATTCTCACCAATGGAAACTTTATCAAATAGCATATTTGATAATACGTTTACAGGACTTTATAAGGTTAACAATTTTAAACAAAGTGATTATACATTTGAAAAGAGAAAAATGGTCGAGAAAAATTTATCCATTAAAGATAAAGAAAAATTGAAAGGCAAAAATGTTTTAATCATAGATGATGTATTAACATCAGGTGAAACATTAAAGACATGTTTAATGCTTGTTTTAAGTGCACAACCTAAACATGTTGAATTACTTGTACTATCTACCAAACAAGATTTAAAAGAACTAGAAAATAGAGCGAATACTGTACTTATAAAATAATTTTAAAAAAATTTATATTATTGACACAGTATAACAATTTTTTTGATTTTAATGAATATAATGTAATTGACCATGAAGTAAAGGAGAATGATTATGCAAGGTAAAGTAAAATGGTTTAACTCAGAAAAAGGATTTGGATTTATTGATCGAGGAGAAGGGAAAGATGTTTTTGTACATTACTCTCAAATCGAACAAGATGGTTACAAATCCTTGAATGAAGGTCAATTAGTTGAATTTGACTTATTTCAAAGCGATAGAGGATTACAAGCTAAAAATGTTGTAAAAATCTAAAAAAAGTTGATGTCATATTTATGACATCACTTTTTTATTTAGAAGTTATTATTTAGTTAATAAAATGAAGATATATTATAGATGAAAACTTATTTTATTTCGTACTGTACTTCTTTTTTTTAACTGTGATATATGTTATAATTAGAATGTTATATGTACATGAAAGGAGAATTATTCATGGCTAGCGAAGATATTAAAAAAGAATTAGATGAAAATGAAAGAAAATTATTAGAAGAGATGGGGTTAAATCCTGATGCAGATATTGTGGATTTAACAGAAGACTTTGGTGAAGACATTGAAGTTGAAACATTTGAAAATGTGAAGAATACAGTAAGTGAACCGATTGAAGTTAATTATACTCCACAGGTTCAAAAAAGAGGATTTTTTGCAAAAATAAAATATGCGTTTTCTGAGGAAAACAAAGTAATGAAAACATTAGATAAACAATCTGATGAAGTTTTAGCGTTAGAACCAAAATATCAAAGAATGAGTGATGAAGAATTACAAGATCAAACTCGTTTATTTAAAGAAAGATTAGCTAATGGTGAAACATTAGATCAGATCATGATTGAAGCATATGCAACTGTAAGAGAAGCCGCATATAGAATTTTAGGATTAAAAGCATTTAAAGTTCAAATTATGGGTGCGATTTCTTTACATAATGGTGATATTGCAGAAATGAAAACTGGAGAAGGGAAAACTTTAACATCAGTATTTCCAGTTTATTTAAATGCCTTAGAAGGAAAAGGTGTACATGTTGTTACTGTTAATGATTACTTAGCAGCTCGTGATAAAAATGAAAATGGACAAGTTTTAGAATTCTTAGGTTTAACTGTAGGTTTAAATAAACGTGAATTATCTAAACAGGAAAAACAAGCTCAGCATGGGTGCGATGTAACTTATACAACAAATGCTGAATTAGGTTTTGATTACCTAAGAGATAATATGGTAACTAAATTAGAAAATAAGGTATTAAGACCATTAAATTATGCATTAGTAGATGAGGTTGACTCAATCTTAATCGATGAGTCTAGAACACCATTAATTATTTCAGGTGGTAAGAAAAATACTGCTGCTTTATATATTCAAGCTGACCGCTTTGTTAAATCATTAATTGCAGAAAAAGATTATGAAGTGGATATTGAAAGTAAAACAGTTACTCTTACAAGAGACGGGATTACTAGAGCAGAAAAGAATTTCAAAATTGAAAACTTATATGATCCAGAACATACATCATTAGTTCATCATATTAATCAGGCGTTAAAAGCAAACTATGTAATGACTAAAGATGTAGAATACATGATTGCGACACAAGATGGATCTAGAGATATCAGAAATGCAAGCATTATGATTATCGACCAATTTACAGGACGTATTATGCCAGGTCGTCAATTTAGTGATGGATTACATCAGGCATTAGAAGCAAAAGAAGGAGTTCCTATCAAAGAAGAAACTGTAACTCTTGCAACTATCACATATCAAAATTTCTTCAGATTATTTAACAAATTAGCAGGTATGACAGGAACTGCAAAAACTGAAGAAGAAGAATTTAAAACAATCTACAACATGAGAGTTATTGAAATTCCTACAAATAGACCTGTTATTAGAGATGATAAATCAGATCTTATCTTCTCTACTCAAAAAGCTAAATACAATGCTATCTGTAATGAAGTAGAAAAAAGACATGCTTATGGACAACCTATTCTACTTGGTACAGTTTCAGTAGAAACATCTGAATTATTAAGTAGAATGTTAACTAAACGTGGTATTCGTCATAATGTATTAAATGCGAAAAACCATGCTAAAGAGGCATTAATTATCGAAAAAGCAGGTGTAAAAGGTGCAGTTACAATTGCAACAAATATGGCAGGACGTGGGACTGACATTAAATTAGGACAAGGTGTAGCTGAACTTGGTGGATTAATGGTTATCGGAAGTGAAAGACATGAGTCTAGACGTATCGATAATCAGTTAAGAGGACGTTCTGGTCGTCAAGGAGATACTGGATGTTCATTATTCTTCGTTTCATTTGAAGATGAATTAATGCAAAGATTTGCTGGAGAAAAATTACAACAATTCTCTAACTTCTTAGAAGATGAAGCAATTGAAAGTAAAATTGTATCAAAAACAATTGAAAATGCACAAAAACGTGTTGAAGGACAAAACTTTGATGTGCGTAAACAATTATTACAATATGATGATGTTATGAGACAACAAAGAGAAATCATGTATAAAGAACGTGATGATATTATGTCTCAAGAATCATTAGGGGATATTGTAAAAGGAATGTTCTCTCAATCAGTTGAACATGCTGTAAGAAAATATACAACTTTCAACGATAAAGAAGATGAAGTAGATGTTAAGAAAGTATTAGATTATGTATCTAAACATTATACATTACTTACAACATTAACAACTACAAATGGAGAATTAGTAAAAAATAATCCATCAAAAGTTGTAGAAGTTGTAACAAATACAATTTATGCTTTATATCAAGACAGATTTAATAAAGATCTTCCTCATGAAATTAAATTAGATTATGAAAGAAGAGTTTTATTAGGAATTATTGATCATACATGGATTAATCATATTGATGCAATGCAAAAATTACGTAATGGAATTTATTTAAGAGCTTATGCTCAAAAAGATCCATTACAAGAATATACAGATGAAGGTTTCTATATGTTTGAAGAAATGACTAAATCAATCGCAACTGAAATTTCATCACGTATTGTTCATATGGGTATTGCTCCAGGTTCTGAACAAGAAGGAAATATTCCAATTTTAGATATCGAAGTAGATTTTAAATAATGGAATTATATGAAATAAAAAATGGGCTTGAAAAAGCCCGTTTATTACTAAATGAACTTTTTATTTCTGCTGATATAGAAGTATTAAGAAGAGAAATAGAAGGTTTAACTGTTCAGACAATGGAAGAGACATTCTGGAATGACCAGAATAAAGCTAAAAAAATATATGATCAATTAAATGAAATGAAAAAAACTGCTGATGAATATGGATCTTTAGATCAGTTATTAAGTGATTTAGAAGAAACATATATTCTTGTAAAAGAAACAGAAGATCCTGATTTTGAAGAATCATTAAATCTTGATTATGAAGAATTTAGTCAAAGATTGAATGATTATGAAAAATTATTACTATTTTCCGGGAAATATGACCATCATAATGCGATTTTAGAAATTCATCCTGGTGCAGGGGGAACAGAGTCACAGGATTGGGCATCTATGCTTATGAGAATGTACTCACGTTATAGTGATAAAAAAGGTTATAAATTAGAAGTTTTGGATTATCTTGATGGGGAAGAAGCTGGATTAAAATCAGTGACTATGCGTTTTGTTGGATATAATGCATATGGGCATTTAAAAGCTGAAAAAGGTGTACATAGATTGGTGAGAATCTCGCCATTTGACTCTTCGAAAAGAAGACATACATCATTTGCATCTGTAGATGTTATGCCTGAGTTTGATAATGATATTGAAATTGAAATTAATCCAAATGATATCAGAGTTGACACATATAGAGCTTCTGGTGCAGGAGGACAACATGTTAATAAAACAGATTCTGCAATTCGTATGACGCATATTCCTACAAATATTGTAGTAACATGTCAGTCACAAAGATCACAGATTCAAAATAGAGAACAGGCATTAATTATGTTAAAAACAAAATTATACCAGTTAATGCTTGAAGAACAAGCAAGTCAGCTTAGCGAAATAAAAGGTGAACAAAAATCAATTGAGTGGGGAAGTCAGATTCGTTCATACGTACTACATCCATATTCTTTGGTAAAAGACAATCGTAGCCAATATGAATCTGGTAACCCTAAAAATATACTTGATGGAGATTTAGATGATTGCATTTATGCTTATTTAAAATCTATTGTCAAGGAGGATAATGATGAATAAAATTTATGAACTTATTAAGGATACTTTACTTGTAGTTATAGGAAATGCTTTATTGGCATTTGGATATGCAGTATTTGCAATTCCTGCGAATCTGATTGTAGGAGGAGCTGCAGGTATAGGATTGGTTATAGGACATTTTATTCCTGTTGATTATACATTGGTTGTATTTGTTATAAATATGGCTATGCTAATTGTAGGATATATGTATTTAGGAAAAAAATTTGTGGCAGGAACACTTTTAAGTTCTTTCCTGTATCCTTTTTTCTTAAAAATATTTGAAACAATTACAATTAGTACTCAGGATGTATTGCTTTGTACAATATATGCTGGTGTATTTGTAGGACTTGGACTAGGAATTGTATTTAGAGCAGGGTATAGTACGGGTGGATTAGATGTTCCTACTTTAATTTTAAATAAAAAGACGGGAATTTCTTTATCTGCTATTATTAATGTGACTGACACATTAATATTAGTATCTCAAATGGTCTATGCGAGTTATGAAGGTATTCTTTATGGAGTTATTACTGTTTTTGTAAGTAACTTTGTTTTAGATAAGATTACGTTGCTAGGAGAAAAAAATATTCAGTTATTTATTATCAGTTCTCAATATGAAACTATATCTAAAGCAATTATGAAAGAAATTAATAGAGGTTGTACTTTTGTTAGTATTACAACAGGACATTTAAGAAATGAACAAAATGCTGTGTTATGTGCAGTCAATTCAAGACAATATTTTAAAGTGAATGAACTTGTCTTAGATATTGATCCTGAAGCATTTATTATTACAAATGAAATACATAGTGTTAAAGGTAGAGGTTTTACTTTACCGGATATAGATATTGATTTGAAACATCATAAACATAAATAAGGAAGTGAATGAAATGGATGAATGTATAACAGTGATTAAAAAAACAATTGATTTATCAGATGTGGACTACACAGGAGTCTATCGTATGTATAATCTGTTTCATGTATTTGAAATGTTAGCAACTATTAATGGTGAACTTGTAGGGTTATGGGATGAATCTATGAAGGAACGTTATGGATGGGTTGTGTCTAAACAATCATTACATTTAGATGAACCTATATTAAAAAATGATCTTATAGAGTTTTCTACAGTTGCGGATAATGGAACTCATGTTGCTTTTCCGAGAAATTATTTTGTAACGAAAGATGGAAGACAAATAGGGACATGTGCTTCTTTATGGACATTGATAGATATTCAAAACAGAAGAATTGTTTCTCCAAAAAGAATTGGAATGACACCGCCTGTATTTACTCATGATAAACATTTACCATTACCTTCATCAATAGATTTAGATGTAGATTTAGAATATATGACTACTAAAAAAGTGTTATATAGTGATGTTGATGTCAATTATCATATGAATAATAGAAAATATATAGAATGGGCATTAGATCTTGTTGATTTCAATGTTTTTAAAGACCATTATATTAGTGATCTATCTGTTCAATATCAAAAAGAAATAAGACCATTAGAAGATGTCTCTTTATATTTAGGAAAACATGAAAACAGATATGTAATTCAAGGAAAACATGAAGAGATTGTCTATTTTACAATTGAAATTTACTTTAAACAAAAATAAGCATCCAATATGGATGCTTATTATAGTTTTGGATCAATACTTTGAACTAATTTTTTTATATCACTATTTAATCTATTTACAATTCTCATATTCTCTTTTGTGATAGGATGAACAAATCTTAATTCATAAGCATGTAATGCCTGTCTATTAATTAAAGAAGATGGCTTATTGTATAATGTATCACCTAAAAGAGGGTGACCAATAGAAGCCATATGAACTCTAATCTGGTGTTTTCTTCCACTTTCTAATTTACATTCTATAACAGATAAATTATTTTTAGAAGATAAACATTTATAATGCGTACAAGCTTCTTTTCCATTTGTACAAACAATCATTTTCTGATTGTGATGACGATCTCTTCCGATGTTTTTGTGAATAGAGTGCCATTTAAAATCACGAATAGTTCCTTCTACAACAGCAAGATAATATCTTTTTATTTCTTTAATAGATAATTGATAATCTAACAATGGCTGTATAAGGGCACACTTACAAAATAAAACCAAACCACTTGTTTCATAATCTAGTCTATGAATAAATCTAACAGGCAGATCATATCCTTGACTATGATAATACCCACTAACTAAATTAGATAAAGAATCTGTTTTTTCTTTATCATCAGGAAAGACATGAATAAAAGGCGGTTTATTGACAATTAAGATAAAATCATCTTCATAAATAATATCTAATTCTTCAAATACAGGCGGATACATGTAATCGTCATGTTCATACGCTTTAATAGAGAATACATCTCCTTTAAGTAATATAGTTGAAGAAGATACAAATCTTTTGTTGACGCTATAGTCTTTATTTTGTTTTAAAAGATGAATGGTCTTTTTGGATAATTTTAATTCCTCAAAAAAATCATTAATTGAAATAGGATGTTCTATAGTAAAATGAATATAAGGATAGTGAACTTTATATTTCATTACATTTTATAGACTGTTATACGGATATCTATAGTCACATCAAATGCATCTAAAGTATCTAGTATAGGTCTTCTTTCTTTCTTTATATGATAATAATGAGGAGTCATTTTTAATAAATTTAAAGTATCTTCTTTATTTTTTAAATGAATAGTCTGTTTAAAGTCATAACTTTTAACAACTTCAAAAGGCTGTCTAATAAATTCATCTGACTTAATTTTAACTTCATCATAAATTAATTCTTTAAACTCAATTAAATGTGTATTATTTGCAGTAACATGCACCATGAAACCATCTTCTTTTAAACATCTCTTAATCTCATCAGCATTAACAACTGTAAATAAAGCAGTAATACAATCTAAAGAATGATCAGATATAGGAATGTTCTTAGAGTTTCCTACAATCCAGCAAATATCTTTAGTATATTTAGAAGACATTAGAACGCCTTCTTTAGAAATATCTAAACCATAAAAAACAGCATCTTTAATCATCTCATTCATTTTATAAGTATAATATCCTTCTCCACATCCTAAGTCTAGAATATGCATAGAGTCATTATTTTTGAATTCATGAATACATTCAACAACATTATTTAAAATACAATCATAATAACCTGCATTAAGATGCGCTTTACGACATAATAAACTCTCTTTATTATCTCCAGGATTATTTGTTGATTTGTCAGGATTTAATAATAAATTAATATATTTACTTTTCGCAATATCATAACAATGACCATCTTCACACTTATAACTGTTTCCATCTAAAAAAAGAGGTTTATGACATTTTGGACAAGCTAATTTAAACATTTTCTTCACTCCTTTCTTTGCATTATAACATGTTTACATTTGAATGGGAATATTGGTATAATATAAAAATAAGGATATGGAAGTAGATAATAATAAATATATAGACTCTTTAAAATCTATATAGAAAGATAAAAAGGAAGGTTTTTATTATGATATACAATAGAGATCTTATTAACAGTGTACTGCATGTTTTAGATTATTATGGAGAATCTATTAGATTTGACATGGATAGATTAGAAGAAGCGTTAAGTGATGAGAATAATCATCTTTTAGATGAAAGTTATCTTTTTGTGCAATCTATGAAATTAGGTTTGTATGATGCGATTATTTTTGACGAAGATGCTGATCGTTATGGTTATATAAACTATCTTATGGAAGAACATCATTTTAGTGAAAAAGAAGCAGTATTTATGGTTGCGATATGCTTATATATCGTAAGAACAATGGGCTATTATTTTGAAATACCAGAACTTAAAACAATGCTTAAAATGGCTTATAATCAAAATGATAAAGAACAATTATCAATTATCGCAAGAACATATTTTGATGGATTTGGTGTAAAACAGGATTATGAAAAAGCATATGAGATCTATTCATATTTATATGGTATAGGAGATGAAAGCGGCGCTTCTTATCTTGGATATATGCATGAATATGGTCTAGGTGTAAACCAGGATTTAGAAAAAGCATATATGTATTATTCTTCGAGCAAGGATGATTTATGTCTTTATTATTTAGGACTTATGTATATGCATGGCAGATATGTAGAAGCAGATTATGAGAAGGCATTAGAATGTTTTGTTCAAAGTGAATATGATGATGCTTATATGTATCAGGGGCTATTATTTGAAAGAAAAAGAAATTATGCACAGGCTTTTATTTCATATCATAAAGGAGCTTTGCGTTTTCAGGAAGAATGTTTGTTTAAAGCAGCACAATGTTTAGAAACAGGTCTAGGTGTAGAGAAAGATAAAGAAGAAGCAAAGAAACTGTATGAATATGGATATTATTTTGATCAGGGAGACTGTGGCTATCATTTAGCAATGATGATATTAGATGGAGTTATTGATGAAAATCAAAAAACAGCTATTCATTTATTAAAACACTCTGTTTCTTTATATAATCAAAATGCCTGTCTGACATTAGCAAAATTTTATGAATTTGGCTATTTTGTAGAAAAAGATATGAATAAATCGCTTTATTATTATAAAAAAGCAGATGAAATAAAAAAATATATAGATAAAAAAATAAAGGAAGGGATTATAGAATGAAAGTATATAAAAAAAGTGATGAAACATCATACACATTAGGTGTGTTTCCAACTATTGAATTATTAAAGACAAGACCAGAAAAAGTGGTAAGGGTTGTTGTTCACTCGTCAATTGAACAAAACAGAGGATATCCATTAATTAAAGAATTATGTGCAAAATATCGTATACATATCGATGTACATGATGCAACAATTAATAAATTAAGTCCAAAAAGTAATTGTTTTGCAATTGGTATATTTAAAAAATATACATGTGAGTTAGAAGATACAAATCATGTAGTATTAGTCAATCCAATGGATATGGGAAATATGGGAACAATCATGCGTACAATGCTAGGATTTAATTATCATAATTTAATTATTGTTAGACCAGCAGCTGATATCTATGATCCAAAAGTTGTCAGATCTTCAATGGGAGCAATATTCCATTTAAATATTCAATATTTTGATACATTTGAAGAATATTATAAACAATACCCACAACATGAATTTTATCCATTAATGTTAAAAGGTGCAAAAAATATTCATTCTATTAAAACGGAGAATAAACATGCATTAATATTCGGAAATGAAAGCAGTGGATTAGATGATAGTTATTTAAATTATGGACAAAGTGTATTTATTCCACATAGTGAATTGATAGATTCATTAAACTTATCAATGGCATTAGGATTAACATTATTTCATTTTTCAAAAAATGAGTTTGAAGGAAAAGAGGTATTAAGAGATGATGTATAATTTTAATAAAATAAATGAAAGACATAATACAAATAGTATTAAATATGATGAAGGTCCAGCGAAAAACAAAGAAGTAATTCCTATGTGGGTAGCAGATATGGATTTTGAAGTTTTACCAGAAATCAAAGAAGCTTTAATAAAAAGAGCTGAACATGGTATTTTTGGTTATGCAAAAGTTACAGATGAATATAAAAATGCAGTAAAATCATGGCTGAAAATAAGACATGATTTAGAAATAGAAAATGACTGGATTGTCACAACAACAGGTGTTGTAACAGCATTAAGATTAGCAGTTCAATCATATACTGAAGTAGGTGATCATGTATTAATATTAAGACCTGTTTATCATCCTTTTGAATATACAGTTGTAGAAAGTCAAAGAAAAGTTGTTGATTGTCCATTAGATATTGAAAATAATTATGAATTAGATTTTGAATTATTTGAACAATTAATCATTGATAACAATATTAAATTATTTATTTTATGTAATCCTCATAATCCTATAGGAAAAGTATGGGAAAAACAGGATTTATATAAAATGGGAATGATTCTTAAAAAACATAATGTAAAAGTAATTAGTGATGAAATTCATATGGATTTTGTCTACAATAATAAAAAACATATTCCATTTTATAATGTTGATGAGTCGTTTAAAGAATTTTCAATTATCTGCAGTGCACCATCTAAAACATTCAATTTAGCTTCATTACATACATCTAATATTATTATTGCTGATGATAAGATGAGAGAACGCTTTAAAGAAGTGAAAGCTCATAATGGTGTAGGAGACCCAAATATATTTGGATTAGAAGCGTGTCAGGCAGCTTATACATATGGGCATCAATGGGTTGATGAATTAGTGGAATATATTAGTGAAAATATGAAAGTGATGCAAGATTATATTGAACAGCATATTCCTTCAATTCGTATGATTAAACCTGATGGCTTATATTTAGGATGGATTGACATGAGAAGTTTAAATATGAGTAATGAAGAATTACATAATTTTATGATAGAAAAAGCAAAGGTATGGGTAAATGATGGTTATATCTTTGGGCAAGGTGGAGATGGATTTATTAGAATTAATGTAGCAACACCAAGAACTATCTTATTAAAAGGATTAGAACAGTTAGCAGACGCTATAAATAATAAATAATTTCATAAAATATGCAATAATTATGGAAATTTAGCGTATTTAAGTGTATTATATATGTGTAAAATTATATAAAAGGAGATTTTAAAATATGGGATTAGTTTCAGCAAAAGAAATGCTTGATAAAGCAAAAGCAGGGAAATATGCAGTAGGTCAATTCAATATTAATAACTTAGAATGGACTAAAGCTATTTTATTAACTGCAGAAGAATTAAAAGCACCTGTAATCTTAGGAGTTTCTGAAGGAGCTGCTAAATATATGTGTGGATTTACTACAGTTTCTGCAATGGTAAGTGCAATGGTAGATTCTTTAGGAATTACTGTACCAGTTGCATTACACTTAGATCATGGTTCATATGATGGAGCAAAAGCTGCATTAGAAGCAGGATTCTCTTCAATTATGTTTGATGGTTCTCATTATGGAATTGAAGAAAATATCGAAAAAACAAGCGAAATGGTTGCATTATGCCACAGCAAAGGTGTATCAATTGAAGCAGAAGTTGGTTCAATTGGTGGAGAAGAAGACGGTGTTGTTGGTGCTGGTGAAGTTGCAGATCCTAAAGAATGTAAAATGGTTGCTGATTTAGGTGTAGATTTCTTAGCAGCAGGTATCGGAAATATCCATGGTAAATATCCAGAAAATTGGGCTGGTTTAGATTTCGCAGCATTAGATGCAATTCAACAAGAAACTGGAACATTACCATTAGTATTACATGGTGGTACTGGAATTCCAGAAGAAATGATCAAAAAAGCTATCGAATTAGGTGTTTCAAAAATCAACGTTAACACTGAATGTCAATTATATTTCCAAGCAGCTACTCGTAAATACATTGAAGAAGGAAAAGATTTAGAAGGAAAAGGATTTGACCCTCGTAAATTATTAGCTCCAGGTGTTGCTGGAATTCAACAATGTGTTAAAGAAAAAATGGAATTATTCGGTTGTATCGGAAAAGCTTAATAAGCCCCTTTTAGAAGTCCTTATGGACTTCTTTTTCTTTTGTCTTTTTTAGGTTTGATATTTATTTTTTGACTAATCCAAGCAATAATTCTATTAGTTTTTTACCTGGTAAAATTATGTCATGAGATTTGTTGAATATATGTAAATATTTGATATCTATCGTATTTTGTCCTTTTGGTGTAGAAAAATATTTAAAGAAGTTGTTATAATATGAGTATCTTAGATTTAAATATTTTGTATATAAGAAGGAGGAAGAATTATGAAAAAAATAGTATCATTATTATTAGTTTTTACTTTTGTTGTTGGATTGTATGGATGTAAAGGAAGTACGAATTTAGATGATGTTGTTGAGATTGAATTCTATCAGCAAAATGAAGCAGATGTAGAATTGTTCGATACAATTATTGAAAATTTTGAAAAGGTTCATCCTGAAATTAAAGTCACTCAAATTAATCTTCCAGAAGAAGAATCAGGTCCTGTTTTGAATAATAGAATTCAAAATGATGATTCACCTGATATTTATAATGAATGGTTTGGTGATGATTATTTTAATAAAGTTGATTTAGGTGTTGTAAGAGATATGAGTGATTCACCATTATGTGATTATATTAGTGAATCAGCATTAAAACAAAATGCATATAATGGTAAATATTATCTATTGCCTATGACATTAAATTTTATGGGAGTTTATTATAATGTAGAATTGTTTGATAAATATAATATTGAAATTCCTACAACAGTAGAAGAATTTTGGGATGTATGCGAAACATTTGAACAGGCTGGAATTATTCCTATTAGTGCAGGGGATAAAGATGGATGGAATTTAGCGCATTGGGGTCAGGATGTAATGGGTGTGTATATGCCAGATTATTCTAGTGAATTCTTGAAAATTTTTAATAAAGAAATGAAAGCATCTGAAATGAAAGGTATTTCTGATTTTGCAGATGTAATTGTAAATAGAAGTCAATATGTTCAAGAAGGGCCGCTAGGTGCAGATTCAGATGCAATGATTAGTTTATTTGTTAATCAGGAAGCTGCTATGTTAATTAATGGTTCATGGTGGATGGGAACATTAAATTCTTCAGAAATGGATTTTGAATACAAAGTATTCCCGTTCCCTGCTAAAACAGAAGATGAAACACAAGTTATGTCTAATACTGACTATTCATTCTTATTATCTTCTACATCAAGTAAAGAAAAACAAAAAGCAGCTGAAGTATTTTTAGAATATATCTTAAGCGAAGGTGCAAAACATTATATCGGTGAATCTGGTGCTCCATCTGCACTTAAAGATATTACTGCAGATACAAGTCGTTATGAAGCAATTGTTCCTTATTTAGATCAAGGTAAAACATTCCGTATGCCTCAATCTGGAAGATGGAGTTTAGCTACATATTTAGATTATACTGTTGCAATTCAAAATTTAGTTGATTCAGGTGATAAAGAAAAATTCTATGAAGAATTTGAACAATCTTTATTAACATCTGGTAAACCATCAATTTATGTAGAGTAACAATTTATACGATAATGCAGATATAACTGCATTATCGTATTTCAATATGGGGGTGAGAATAATGAAGAAGAAAAACCATTTATCAGTTATTAGTCTTATATGTATATTAGTTTTATTTTCTATATTCTTTATTATTCCTATGCTTAATGGCTTGTTCATATCTTTTACTGACTGGAATGGTCTTTCAAGAGATTATTCTTTTTCAGGACTAGATAATTATATTCGTATGTTTCATGATATTCGTTTTTTAGATTCACTTAAAGTGACTATAAAATATGCATTTATATTATTAACTTTTTCAATTGTATTAGGTTACATCAGTGCGAAAACAATACATAAAAGAAAGAAGTCGAAATCAAGTTTATTATTCGTTTCTTTTTTTCCATATATTGTAACACCTGTAGTTGCCTGCATTTTATGGAATCAGATTTTTATTTCATTACTTCCATCTCTTGGTGAAGTATTGGGCATTGAATTACTGCAGCATAATTTATTGGCAGATAAAGCAACAGCTTTATATGCTGTTGCTTTTGTTGATTTATGGATGCTTATTCCCTATACTATGCTGTTATTGTTGTCTTCATTGAATTCTATTCCAAAAGAATTAATAGAATGTGCCAAATTAGAGGGTGCGAGTTCATGGGTGATATTAAGACACATTGAACTTCCTTATATATTGCCATCATTAGGGATGATAGTCACTGTTGTAGTGTCATATGCATTAACACATATTGATACTATTATGACACTTACATCAGGAGGACCAGGAAGAGTCACAGAGACATTGTATTATACTATTTATAAGAATTCTATTATGGAACAGCGTTATGCTTATGGCTTAGCAGAGGGAATTGTAGTTGCGATTATTTCTATATTGGTATTTGTGATTATAAGTAAACTTACAAATAATAAAAATTTAGACTATATTGTAAGTGAGTAGGAGGATAGAAGTATGAAAAAAATTAAACAGCTTCCTTCTTTGATATATTGTATATTATTAGTTGTTATGGTGGGTTTACCATTGGTGTTTTGTGTTATTAATTCTTTTAGAACAACTTCTGATTTATTAAGAGGATTTTTAGTATTTCCTAAAGAACTGACTATAGAAAATTATGTTTATATTATTACTAAACGTGAAGTATTACGTTACTTATTTAATTCTTTATTGATCACATGTATAGGTGTATTCATATCATTTTTATTTAATCCTTTTATTGCTTATATGATATCAATAAATTGGGATAAGAAAATATATAGAATATTGTATTATGTTTTATCTTCTTGCATGTTTATACCTGCTAATCTGTTATTATTTCCTCTAATCAAGATGTTTTATTCGCTTAATTTAATGAATATTTGGGGATTAATTGTTTATTATGCTGTTGTGTTTATACCAGAAACTGTTTTTATGCTAGTTCCATATTTTAGAACGTTTAATCGTGAAATAGGCAATGCAGCCAGATTAGATGGGTGTAATGAGTTTATGATGTATATACGTATTTTTTTACCTGCATGTAAGCATTTTGTTATAACGGTATTAATATTAAATGCAATATGGCTTTGGAATGATTTTCTTATGCCATTAATGATCTTAAATAAAAATCCTCAAATGTGGACATTACCAATATTTATATATAATTTTTTAGGAAGAAATAGTTTTAAAAAACACTATGCCTTTGCATCTTGTCAGATTGCTTTAGTTCCTATTGTTATCTTTTATGGATTTTTCCATAAAAAAATTATATCTGGTTTGAATATGAAAAGAATGAATGGAGAATAGTTATGTTTGATAATGACTTTATAAATTCTTTAAAAAGAATGGAAGGACAATATCTGAATGAATGTTATAAGGGAAGATATGATAATAAGGACTACTTTGTTAAAAAAATTACTTTACGTTATAATGAAGATTTATCTGATGCGCTTAGACGTATTGAATATAGTGAACATATTAATCAGTTATTTCACCAAAATGGTTTAAATACTGTTTTGCCTATTTGTTTTAATGGATCCTATTGTTGTATTGAAGGTAATAATATATGGATTGCTTATCCTTGGATTGATATAAATGGACCTGATGTAAAGAACTTAGATCATTGTTTTAAAATAGGAAAATTATTAGGTTATATTCATCAGATTTCTTCTAGAATAAAGTGTGATGAAAATTTTGATTTAGAAGAGTTTGAGTCTCTACAAAATATAGAAACATGTTTAGATGAATATAAAGATTTGTTTGATTTTTATAAGTATGGATATGAATGTAAAGAAAAATTATATAAGGAATGTACTCCTATTTTATCACACAATGATATACATTCAGGGAATTTATCATTTAAAGATGACCAGTTTATTGTATTTGATTGGGAACTGAGTGGGATAGGAAATTGCTATAGTGAAGTGTTTGATACTGCATTGAATATATGTGGTTTTTGTGAATGTCAAAGTGATATAAATCGCTTTAGAAGTTTTGTTGAAGGATATTATAGTGTTTATGATTTAAAAAAAGATAAACAATTATTTCGATATGCTATAGGTCATATTTATTATGAAATTATAAAACATATATTTATTCATTTAAATAATGATAAAGCCGTTTATTTTCTTAATCAATTTAATGAGTTAAGAAGATTAGAAAATCTATTTTTAAAAGCATTAATGAGTGAGGAGGTATAGTTTATGCCATCAATAATATTAAAGAATGTAAGTAAAACATTTGATAAAAATATAACAGCTATTAAAGATTTTTCATTTGCATCAGATGAAAATGAATTTATTGTTATTGTTGGATCGTCAGGATGTGGAAAATCAACGTTATTACGTGCTATTGCAGGATTTGAGAAACTAACAGCAGGTCATATTTATCTTAATAATACAGATA
The DNA here is from genome assembly GCA_045614925.1 of Coprobacillaceae bacterium. Classification (GTDB taxonomy): domain Bacteria; phylum Bacillota_I; class Bacilli_A; order Erysipelotrichales; family Coprobacillaceae; genus JAZLDV01. The sequence continues at coordinate 19,870 of JAZLDV010000054.1, forward strand.
TAAGTGATTATGAACCTAAAGATAGAGAAGTTTCGATGGTGTTTCAAAACTATGCTTTATATCCTCATATGAGTGTTTATGAGAATATTGCTTTTCCTTTGAAAATGAAAAAAGAAGATAAATCTTTTATACATGATAAAGTGCATCAGATGGCAAATATGCTAGAAATTAGCGAACTGCTAGATAGAAAACCACATACTTTATCAGGTGGACAAAAACAGCGTGTTGCTATTGGAAGGGCATTAATCAAAGAACCTCAAATTCTTTTGTTGGATGAACCATTATCTAACCTTGATTCAGATTTAAGAGAAAAAATGAGAACTGAAATGATTAAACTTCATAAAAAGCTAAATTCAGTTATTGTTTATGTAACACATGATCAAATTGAGGCAATGTCTTTAGGAGAAAGAATTATTGTAATGGATAAGGGTGAGATTATGCAGATAGGAACACCTAAAGATATATATAATAAACCTGCAAATCAATTTGTTGCTGGATTTATTGGGACTCCTAAAATTAATTATATATCATCAGATACGGCTAAAAAATTATGCTGTGATTTAAAAAATGTAAATGATGAAGTCATCATTGCTATTAGACCAGAACATATAAATATTACTTATGAAAATAAAAATAATTATATGCAAGGTGAAATCACATTTATTGAATTGTTAGGAAAAGAAAATAATATTCATATTAAAACTCAACATGATGAATTTATAGTTTCATCTAATAAGTTAGATTATAAAGTAGGAGATTTAGTTTTTTGTTATAGTGATTTGAATAAATTTCATTTCTTTGATAAAGAAACAAAACAAAGAATAGATATAAATCAATAATACATATTATATGTATTGTGGACATTGAGATGGTGTCAGTAAATTTAGTTTTGTATTAAAAAAGAGATTATATAGTGGTCTTAATAATGCTTAACTATTTACTTTTAGAAGTCCTTAAGGACTTCTTTTTCTTTTTGATTGTTTTAGTAGAGAATGTTTATCTTTTTTGTTTGATATTTAATGGGTTAATGTGTATAATCAAAGTGAAGAATTATGCCATGGAGACATGTAAATATATATGAAAGGAAATTGATTTATGGAACAAGTAATCGCAATTGAAGGCGGACATAAATTAAATGGAACTGTAAGAATTAGTGGTGCAAAAAATGCTACTGTTGCATTAATTCCTGCAGCTATTTTAGCGGATGGTCCTGTAGATATTTTAGGAGTACCTAATATATCAGATGTAGAAGCATTATCTATTTTATTAAAAGAATTAAACTGTGATATTGATATGGATGGAGAAAAGATTTCTATTGATCCTAGTCATATGGAAAATATTCCATTAGTATCACAAGCAGTTAATAAATTAAGAGCGTCTTATTATTTTATGGGGGCACTTCTTGGTAAATATAAAAAAGTTGTGATTAGAATGCCAGGAGGATGTTATTTAGGTCCTAGACCTATTGATCTTCATTTGAAAGGTTTTGAGGCATTAGGAGCAAAAATCACATATGAAAATGATAGTTATTATTTAGAAGCAGAAGAATTAAAAGGAACTTCTATTTATTTAGATTTTGCATCAGTAGGTGCAACAATCAATATTATGTTAGCTGCAGTAAGAGCTACAGGTAAAACAGTTATTGAAAATGCTGCTAAAGAACCTGAAATTATTGACGTAGCAAACTTATTAACAAAAATGGGAGCAAGAATCAGAGGAGTAGGAACTGATACAATTACAATTGAAGGAGTAGATTCATTACATGGAACATTCCATGAAATTATTCCAGATCGTATTGAAGCAGGAACTTTCTTAATTATTGCTGCTGCAGCAGGTGGAAAAGTTGTTATTCAAAATGTCATTTCTCAGCATTTAGAGTCATTGATTTCTAAATTAAAAGAAATGGGTGTAAAAATGGAAATTACTGGAGATACAATTGTTGTTTATGGTCATGATGGAAACTTAAAACCAATTGATATCTGTACACAAATCTATCCTGGATTTGCAACGGATTTACAACAGCCACTAACAACATTATTAACTCAAGCAAAAGGTGTTTCTCATGTTAAAGAAACAATTTATGTTGAACGTTTTAAACATTGTGAACAGTTAAATTTAATGGGAGCAAATACAGTTTTAGGTGATGCATCATCAACTATTTATGGTCCAACACCATTACATGGTCATAGAGTTATGGCGACAGATTTAAGATGTGGAGCAGCTTTAGTTGTTGCTGCATTGATTGCTGAAGGCGTGACTGAAATTACAAATGTATATCATATTGATCGAGGATATGACAATATTGATCATAAATTAATTACATTAGGAGCAAATATTTCAAGATATGAAATAGATGAATAAAAGTGAAAAAAAGTATTGTATTTTGCATTATAAAGTGATATTATAATGTGGCAACTTACTTTGAAGTAGCAAATATTTCAAGGCGGAAGGAGAAAACGAACATGAAACAAGGTATTCATCCAAATTATAAGAAAGTAAAAGTTATTTGTACTTCTTGTGGAAATGAATTTGAAAGTGGTTCAGTATTAAACGAAATTCGTGTTGATACTTGTAATAACTGTCATCCATTCTACACTGGAAAACAAAGATTTGCTAGTGCTGATGGACGTGTTGAAAAATTCAATAAGAAATACGGACTTAAATAAGAAGTTAACCAGCTATTGTAGCTGGTTTTTTTCTTTTTAAAGAAATATTAAATTCATATATATATGTTATGTTATATACGGAGGTGGGAATATATGGTAAATGAAGCACCAGTGATAAAATCAAGTTTAAGATCACATATAGTAAAAGTTCCTGAAAGTATATATAAAGCAAGTGGTATTATAATTAATGGGAGACGTATTAAGTCGTTAGTATTTTCGACTGATATAGCGATTATTGCTAACTGTAATGCTGATGCAATTATTGCCGTTTATCCTTTTACACCAACTGTAGAGATTATGAAATGTATAATGGAGATTGCGAAAATACCTGTTTTTGCAGGAGTAGGTGGAGGTACAACAACAGGACCTAGAGTGAAAAATATTGCTTTAGATGCTGAATTACATGGAGCACATGCAATTGTATTGAATGCACCAACAAAAAATGAACTGATTTTAGAATTGAAAGAAATGATAGACATACCTATTGTTTTAACAATTGTATCAGTTAAAGAAAATATAAAAGAAAGAATAGAAATAACAAAACCAGATATTGTTAATATATCTGGAGGGGTTAATACCGTAGAAATAATAAAGGAAGTAAGAAGATTGTATCCTAATATTCCTATTATTGCGACTGGAGGACCTAGCGATGAAACAATCTATCAGGTTATTGAAGCAGGAGCAAATGCAATAACATATACACCCCCTACAAATGGGCAAATTTTTAAAGAACTTATGGAAAAATATAGAGCAATGTATGATGAATAAAGCTCGGATTTGTGACTTTCTTTTTGCTTTATTGGGTATTGTGTAAGTGCTTGCAATTTATAGTGTGTTTAAGATATAATGACTCAGTAAAGGAGGAATATTATGAAAGTGTTATTTGGAAAAACGTTAAAATTATTGTTAGTTTTAAGTATGATGATTTCTATGTTGTCATTAAATCCAGGTTACGAGGTAAGTGCAAAGACTGAATTAGTCAATGTGGCTTTAAATGATGGAGTTAAGGCATCTACACCTAATGGTGAAAATGGAAATCATATAATTAAAAATGTGATTGATGGGGATAAAACATCAAGCTGGCAAACGAAAGGTGTATGGCCTAGCGTTGCGATTATTGAATTAGATATGGGAAGAACAATTGAGGAAGTTGTTGTTGAATTAGGAGAAGATGGTGATTTTTCTTCTGGAAATACATGTTTAGTAACAGTCGAATATGCTCAAAATGGTGTTGTAAGTGATTTGATTCCATTTGGAACATATAGAATGAATGTTGACTCTACATATACATTTAAAGCTGATACACCAAAATCAGCAACACATATCTATGTGACATTATCAGATCCACAAGATAAAAATGGAAACACACCAACATTCTGGCCTTCAGTACAGGAAATTGGTGTTTACGAATCTCAAGATGTAAGCTTATCAGCATATAATAATATTGCTGCTCAAGCAACAATCAGTGCGACAGGTGGAAAAGAACATGCGACAGATGGTTCTAAAAATTTAGTGGATAAAGATCCATCTACATTATATAAATATTATAATGCTGCACAATCAAGTGAACAATCAATCACTTTAAAATTTGATGAAGAAAGAACAATGGATGCTTTTGCTATTGCGTTTGAAAAAGTAGGAGCAACAGATTCTATAGGTTTTAAATTTGTTTATAGTATTTTAGCAAGAAAAGGTAGTGGGAATTATGTCACTATTGTAGAACGTGCAGAGGCAAATCGTACAGATAAGGCTTCACAAAGTTATAAAATTAATGCTGCTATTTATGATGAAGTTAAAATTGTGATGCATTCATGCAGCACATCTTCTGGCAATGGATGGCCAGCAATTGCTGAGTTTGAAGTTTATGGTAATGAAATAACAACAAATGATGGAGAAAGTATTGCTTATAAAAAACCTGTTCATACATCATCTAATGCTTCAACAGCATCAAATATCAATGATGGAAGTACTAAAACATCATGGTCAGGAATTTATTATCCTTCATATGTGGATATTGATTTAGAAGAAAATTATTATTTAGATGAGATAGAAGTATTTACTCCAACAAATGGATATTCTCAATATACAATCTATACAAGTATGGATGGTAGAGATTTTACTAAATTAGCTGAAAAAACATCTAAAGCATCTGCAACTGATGCAGGAGAAGCTTATGATGCTAAAAATACAGAAGCAAGAATTGTACGTATTTATTTAGAATACAATTCAGCATCGACATTAGCTGTATTAAATGAAGTACGAGTAAGTGGAGTAAAGAGTAACACTCCTGTTCAAACTCGACCTGAAATTGAAGTAGAAAATTTTAATAATACTTCATATTATGAAAATCTAGTTGTAACACAAGAAGAAACAATTAATGAAGTTTATGGAATTGTTGAAAGACAGGTAGGTAAACAATATAAAGATTGGTTTACTTTTGAAATTGCAAAAAATCCTAAAGGAAATGCTTATGATTTCTTTGAAATCACAATGAAAAATGGGTTAGTTCATATTAAAGGAAATGATGGTGTTTCTTTAGCAATGGGATTAAATCATTATTTAAAATATTTCTGTAATGTGAATATTTCACAAGTAGGAAATCAAAATAAAATGCCTTCTCAAATTGTACCAGTTAATACAAAAGTATTTAAAGAAACGAAAGCAGATGTTCGTTATTCTTACAACTATTGTACATTATCTTACTCTATGGCATTCTGGGGTGAAGAAGAATGGAGAAACGAATTAGACTGGTTAGCAATGAATGGTGTTAATGTTGTATTAGATGCAACTGCACAAGAAGAAGTATGGAGAAGATTCTTAGGTAAATTAGGATATTCTCATGAAGATATTAAAGATTATATTGCTGGTCCAGCATATTATGCATGGGCATATATGGCAAACTTATCAGGATTTGGTGGTCCTGTACATGATTCATGGTTCGAAGAAAGAACTGAATTAGCAAGAAAAAATCAAGAAATTATGCGTAATTTAGGAATGCAGCCTGTATTACAAGGATATAGTGGAATGGTTCCAACTAACATTACATCTTTAGCAACAGGACAATATGCATTAAACAGCAGTGATATTATTGCACAAGGAAATTGGTGTTCATTCCAAAGACCTGCAATGTTAAAAACAACAAATGCAGCATTTGATAAATATGCAGATTTATTCTATGAATGTCAAAAAGAAGTTTATGGAGCTACAAGTCATTATTATGCAACAGATCCATTCCATGAAGGTGGAAATACAGGTGGTATGAATTCTTCTGATATTGCAAGAGAAGTATTAGCTTCTATGTTAAAAGCAGATGAAGAAGCAATCTGGATTATTCAGGCATGGCAAGGAAATCCAACAACTGCATTATTAAATGGATTAGATCAAATTACTGATGGTGCATCTCATGCATTAGTATTAGACTTATATGCAGAAAAAACACCACACTATAATGAAACAGGATACTCATATGGAGATACAAATGAGTTCGATGATACACCATGGTTATTCTGTATGTTAAATAACTTTGGTGGACGTTTAGGTTTACATGGACATTTAGACAATATTGCTAATAATGTACCTAAAGCATTTAATGAAAGTGATCATATCGCAGGTATTGGAATTACACCAGAAGCAAGTGTTAATAACCCTGTATTATATGATTTCTTATTTGAAACAATCTGGCAAGATGATGCATCTAAAAAAATGGAAGTTATTGATTTAGATGAATGGTTAGAAGATTATACTTTAAGAAGATATGGAGCAACAAGTGAGTCTGCAAACTCTGCTTGGCAAATCTTAAAAGAAACAGTATATAAGTCTTCGTTAAATAATAGAGGGCAAGGTGCTCCTGAATCAATTGTTAATGCAAGACCTGCATTATCAATTAATGCAGCTTCTACATGGGGTAATGCAATTGTAGGATATGACAAGGAATTATTAGAAGAAGCAGCAGAATTATTATTAAGAGATTATGATGTATTAAAACATAGTGAAGGATATATGTATGATGTTGCTAATATCCTACAACAAGTTTTATCAAATAGTGCACAAGAATATCAGAAAAAAATGGCAAGTGCATTTAATGCGAAAAACTTAGACAAATTTGAAGAATATTCAAAAGTATTCTTAGATATCATTGATGAAATGGAAAAAGTCACTGCAACAAGTGAATATTTCTTATTAGGTAGATGGGTAGAACAAGCAAAAGCATTAGGTAAAAATGCAGATGATTTTACTAAAGAATTATATGAATTTAATGCAAAAGCATTAGTAACAACTTGGGGATCATACAATCAGGCTGAAAGCGGAGGATTAAAAGATTATTCTAACCGTCAATGGTCTGGATTAATTGGTGATTTCTATAAAGTAAGATGGCAAAGATGGATTGATGCAAGAATGGCAGAACTAAAAGGTGAGTCATTTGAAAAATCAATTAATTGGTTTGAATGGGAATGGAGTTGGGTAAGAAGCAATAAAGTTTACACAACTAAAGCAACACCACAAGATTTATATGTATTAGGAACAGCTATCTTAGAAAATTATTCGGCTGCATCAGAAGCAAATGATGCTTCAAGAGATATTGATCCTTCTTCTATGAGTGTAACAACAGGAAGTTATCAGCCAAATAATGATACAGAAGGTGATCCAAACTATGTATTAGATGGAAATCCTTCAACTATCTGGCATACTTTATGGGCAGGAAGTTCAAGAGATACACATTACTTAGAATTTACATTTGATAAAGTAACAGAAATCGATGGAATGAGATTTATGCAAAGATCAGGTAATAATGGTAATGTTAAGAAATTTGATTTATATGTAAGAGAATCAGTAAATGATCAATGGACTAAAATTATTTCAAATGGTACATTAGATTCTGATTCAGCATGGCAATTAGTTTCATTTAACAAAGTAAAAGCAAAACAAGTGAAATTCCAAGTATTAGAAGCAGGAGACAATAATAATGGAATTTTATTTGGTGCTGCAGCAGAAGTGCGTTTTACAGTTTATAAAGAAGTGAATAAAGCACAATTATTAGAATTAGTAGAAGCAGTGAAAAACACAGTAATAGGAAACTATACAGAAGAATCTTATGCAGTATTTGTTCAAGCATTACAAAATGCGAAAACTTTATTAAATGATGATACAGTGTCTCAAAAAGTTGTAGATAAAGCTTATAACCAATTATCTTCAGCTTATAAAGGTTTAGTTGAAAATGAACAACCAGCTAAAAACGGTTGGGAAAAAGTTGATGGAAAATGGTACTTCTATATTGATGATGTAGCACAAACTGGATGGGTTAAAGATGCAGGTAAATGGTACTTCATGGATACTGAAGGTGCTATGCAGACTGGTTGGGTAAAAGATAATAACAAATGGTATTACTTAAATACACATATGGTAACTGGTTGGCAAAAAGTAGACGGTCAATGGTATTACTTAAATAGCCATATGATCACTGGATGGTTAAATGACGGTGGTAAATGGTATTTCTTAGACTCAGCTATGAAAACTGGATGGGTACAAGACGGGGGAAAATGGTACTTCTTAGACTCTTACATGAAGACTGGATGGATTCAAGACGGAGGAAAATGGTACTACATGAATAGCCATATGATGACTGGTTGGCAACAAGTTAACGGTACATGGTATTATTTAAATAATGCAATGGTTACTGGATGGTTAAAAATCAACAATACTTGGTACTATTTCAACTCTAAAGGTGCAATGGTAACAGGAACTGTCACTATTGATGGAAAAGTACAAAAATTCAATTCTAACGGAGCTTGGTTAGGATAAAAATATGAAATAAGACTGTAAAAAGTTTTACAGTCTTATTCTTAACTATAAGGAGGATGAATATGTTTAAACAATTGAATATTAAAAATCTATGTAAAAAAACATTAATTTCATCTTTAGTTTTAAGTATGCTTTTTACTGGAGGATTACAAAATGTAAAAGCTGAATCTTCAGTAAGTGCACTAACTTATAATGAAAATGAATTAAAAGGAAAAGTTAATCCTATTTTACAAAGTTATGAGGTAGCTGAAAATAAAACATGGGTATTAAGTGAATCTACTCGCTTAATTGTTCATGCTAATCAGGAAAATTTAGAAAATACACGTTTAGCTGAAGTTGTTAAACTTGTGAATGCTGAATATGTAGATAAAGAAACTGTTTCAAATCCATTAGCAATGGTTTATGGATTTGAAAATCAAAGAACTTTTAATGATATTTATATTGATTTAGTTGATTTAAAAGATATCACTAATGCAAGAACGAGTGATGAAGCTTATAAAATCATTATTAGTGATCAAGGTGTTGAATTATATGGTGCAAGTGAAGATGCCATTATGTTTGGTTTAAGAACAATTCAAGCTTTAATGATTACAAATAATGCTTTAGTTTATGGAGAAATTATTGATTATCCAGCAGTATTAGAAAGACGTTTACATCTTGATATGGCAAGAAAATATATTTCTAAAGATTGGATTATTCAACATATTAGAGAATTATCTTATTTAAAATATAATACATTACAATTACATTTCTCTGAAAATATGGGATTTAGAATTGAATGTGAAACTGATCCATCAATCGTATCAGAAGAACATTTAACTAAAAATGAAATTAGAGAAATCTTAGCTGAAGCTAAAAAATATGGTATTAGTATTATTCCTTCATTCGACTCTCCTGGTCACGTTGATCAGATTTTAAGAGCACATCCTGAATACAAACAAGTTGGTATCAATGGACAAAGATATGATTCAGGATTAGATGTAACGAATCCAGAAGCAGTTGCTTATATTTATTCATTATATGATGAATATATGGAATTATTTGAAGGTTGTACAGATTTCCACATTGGTGGAGATGAATATATGGAATTCGATAGAGCTCCTTTCACAACAACTTATCAATCAGTATTAACTAATTATGCTAAACAAAATATTGATCCAAATGCAACTTGGAAAGATACAATGTCTAAATATATTAATGATTTAGCAGCACATGTTTATAGTAAAGGATTTAAACCTAGAATCTGGAATGATGGTATTTACTATGGTGAAAGCTATCAGCCACAAATGATCGAAATGCATAAATATATTGGTATTGATTTCTGGTCACAAATGTCATGGAACAGAAGTATTGCAAACTTACAAACATTTATTAATAAAGGGCATACTGATATTTATAATATCAATGCAAGTTATTTCTACTATGTATTAAGAGGAAATGGTGAACATTCATTTGACTATCCAAATCAGGAAGAAAGAATTTATAACACATGGACACCAGGTAAATTCCAAGAAAATACAATTTCTGATGATCACGAATATATCAAAGGTGCTTCTATGGCTATCTGGTGTGATTATGCAAATGTCGCAACTGAAGAACAAATGGCTGTAGATATTTATGAAGAATTAAGATCTTTATCTTCTAAATCATGGAATGTAAGTTCTCCACAAATCTTACCATTAGCTTCATTCCAAGCTAACTATGAATTATTAGGACATGCTGCAGCATATGAAGAAGGTAGTGTATTACCTGATTCTGGAGAATTTATTCCTGCAGGAGATATCGGTAGTGTAACTCTTCATTTTGTAGATGAAGAAGGAAAAACTCTTTCAAATGATATGATTAAATATGGTGTTGTTAATGATGAGTATTCAATTGAAGTTCCTTCAATTTATGGATATAAATTAACAACTGATAGTGTATTATCAGGTAAATTTGAAGAAGAAGGTAAAGAATTTACTTGTGTTTACAAATTATATACTGATAAAACACAATTAAAACAAGAAATTGACAATGCAGTAAAAGAAAAAGATTGCATTAAAGAAACTTATCCAGCTTATAAAGAAGCATTAGAAAATGCAAAAGAAGTTTATAATGATGCAACTGCATTACAACAGGATGTAGATGCAGTATTAGATGTTTTATTAAAAGCAAAAGAAAATACTGTTAAATTAGAACATTTTGCATTATATGCATTAACTGCATATCCATTAGCTGATAAAGGATATACAAGCGGATATGATCAATACAAAAAAGCAGTACAAGATGGTAAAAACTTATTAAAAGGTGAATTTACACAAGAAGAATATGACAATGCATTAAAAGCAATTGAAGATGCAAAAAATAATTTATTTATTTCAAGTGATAGTGCAATCACAATTGAGTCATCTTTAGGTATTTATAG
>JAZLDV010000055.1:0-11106 GCA_045614925.1 Coprobacillaceae bacterium
TCATTATCTACTCCAAATGTCCCAAATGCATCAGCACTAAATAAAACTTTATCATACATATCATATGCCATCATCACTTCTGGCCAATGAACCATAGGCGCTAATACAAACTTAAGTTTATGCTTACCTAAATCTAGTACATCTCCATCTTTTATAATACATCTCTTCAAATTGTCTGGTAATTCAAAAAACTGTTCTAACATTTTAAAAGTCTTCGCATTTCCTACAACTTCTATTTCAGGATAAACTTTAATAAAGTTCATAATATTTGCACTATGATCTGGCTCCATATGCAATACAACAAGATAATCAGGAGTTCTTCCATTTAATGCTATATCTACCTGATCTAACCACTCATGTGTAAAATGCTGATCTACACTATCCATAACTGCAATCTTCTCATCCATGATGACATAAGAATTATATCTTATACCATCAGGTATTTTATATTGCCCTTCAAACAAATCAGTTTGATAATCTTTTACACCTATATATCTAATATCTTTACTTATTTCCATATTACATTCCTCCTAGAACGCAATCATTATAATAGTAATTATTACTAATTACAAAATATATGCTTTATAATTATTGTATTCAGTTTAAGAATAATTATACATAATAAAAAAACCTAGACTTCTCAGTCTAGGTTTAAGCATTATTCTCCAATGATTTTCATCATATCTTTTTGGAATACTTCTGTTTTTGCAGTTGCATCTTCAATAGTAGTTCCTTTGATAGAGAAATAGAATTTACATTTTGGTTCAGTACCAGAAGGTCTAGCAGCAATCCATGATCCATCTTCTAAGTAATATTTTAATACGTTAGATTTTGGTAAATCAATAACTGTACCATCTGAACAAGTACTATTTCCATAGTCTTCAACTTTAACAACTTTAACTCCACCAATTTCACTAGGAGCATCAGTTCTTAAGTTATCCATAATTTCTTTAATTCTAGCAGCACCTGCAGCTCCTGCTTTAGATAAAGCAATTTGAGTTTCTTTAAATGCACCATGTTTAGCATATAATTCATTTAAAACATCAACTAAATCTTTACCTTGTTTTTTATAATAGTTACCAGCTTCAGCAGCAGTTAATACAGCTTGAACAGCGTCTTTATCTCTTACGAAATCTTTAACTACACATCCATAAGATTCTTCATATCCAAAGATAAATTGTTTTTCTCCAGTTTTTTCATATTTACGGATTTTATCTCCGATAAATTTAAATCCTGTTAATGTTTTTTCAACATCTACACCATAACTTCTAGCAACTAATTCACCTAAATCAGAAGTTACAATAGTATTGTACATTACTGCATTTTCAGGTAATTCACCTTTTTCTTTTAATTGACTTAAAATATATTCTAAGTATACTGCAGCAGATTGATTTCCACTCATTAATACATATTCACCATCATGTTTAGCAACAACCCCTAAACGGTCTCCATCAGGGTCACAAATAACAACAACATCAGCATCTACTTCTTTAGCTTTTTTGATTGATAATTCATAAGCTACATCTACTTCTGGGTTTGGTGATTTTGTATTTGTATAGTCAGGATCTGGTGAACATTGTGCTAATACTGGCACTACATCATATCCTAAACGTCCTAAACATTCTCTTACAGGAATATTACTTGTACCATGTTGTGGAGAGAATACTAATTTAAATCCTTCTTTATCCATACCAGGATTAATTTCAATATTCATAACTTCTTTATAGTAAGCTTCATCTACTTCTTCACCAATCCATGTCATATATGGATAAGCTTCTTCATCACTACATACTTCAATATTTAATTCATCTTCAACTTCATTAACATATTGAACTACTAAATCTCCCCATTCAGGAATTAATTGACATCCAGTATCATCATATACTTTATATCCATTATATTCTTTTGGGTTATGTGAAGCAGTAATCATAATACCACCTGCACATTTTAAATATCTAACTGCGAAAGATAATTCTGGAGTAGGTCTTAAACTTTCAAAAATAAATGATTTAATACCATAAGTTGCTAAAACTTTAGCACTTTCAATCGCAAATCTATAAGATTGATGTCTATTGTCATAACCAATTGCAACACCACGTTCTTTTCCATTTTCTAATCCTAAGATATATTTCGCAAAACCAACATTTGCTTTTCTAACTGTATAAACATTCATACGGTTAGTTCCTGCACCTAAGATTCCTCTCATACCTGCAGTACCAAATTCTACATTTGTATAAAATGCATCTTCTTTTTGTTTTTCATCCATTGATCTTAATTCAAGCTTCATTGCTTCTTCTACGTTTGGATGATTTAACCATTTTTCATAATTTTTGTTGTATTCCATTTTACGTCACCTCTCGAGTAATTATATCATTTTTTCACTTTTATTTCCATATGTAAGCGCTTCAAATAATTGAAATTATTTCTTGATTACATCAACATATTTTGCATCTGTATAGAAAATCAAATCATTTGGTCTTATTACAACACTTACTCCCCTTTTACCTGCACTCACTGCAATCCACTCAAAATCTATGACTTCTTTTTGAATATATGTAGGAAACTTCTTTTTCATACCTATTGGAGAACATCCTCCATGAACATATCCAGTTAAAGGAAGAAGTTCCTTTTGAGGAATCATTTCTACACTTTTATTTCCTGTTTCACTTGCTAATTTCTTTAAATCTATTTCATGAACTACAGGAATACAGCACACTAGATATCCCTTAGTCCCTTTTAATACAAGTGTTTTAAATGTTTCTTTCTCACTTATCTCTTTTTCACAGCGTGCATTGATTGGTTTGTCATGTTCATCATAATCAAATTCTTTTATATAGTAAGGTATATGAGCCTGATCTAATAATCTTAATACATTTGTTTTTATTTTCTTCATTTTATACACCTCTTATCTTTTTTATGTTATTCTAATTATAGGCATAGAATCAAAAAAAGAAAAGAGGATATACATATGAATAATAGAGAAAGATTTATTCAAATCTATAAACAATATATTAATAGACCAGGAAGTGACAAATTATTAGATTTCTTATTATCAAAGAATTCTGATTTCTTTGAAGCACCTGCAAGTACAAGATATCATTTAAACTATGAAGGTGGTTTAGTTGAACATAGCTTAAATGTATATGATTGTTTAAAAGATTATTTATCTAGAGATAGAGTTAAGAATACATATAATTTATCTTTTAGTGAGGAAAGTATTGCGATTGTTGCGTTATTACATGATATGTGTAAAATTAATGTCTATAAAAAAGGAACTAGAAATGTCAAAGAAAATGGACAATGGGTTCAAGTTCCTACATATGAATTTGAAGATAAATTACCTTATGGTCATGGTGAAAAAAGTGTTTATATGATTAGTGGTTATATGAAGTTAACAAGAGAAGAAGCATTTGCTATAAGATATCATATGGGATTTTCTGGGGAAGAACCTGTAAGAAATGTTGGTGCAGCATTTGAAATGTTTCCATTAGCATTTGCATTATCTACTGCTGATATGGAAGCAACATATTATATTGAATCAAAAAAATAAATATTAATAAAGGGATAAATCTTTATCAATTTATCCCTTTTATTTTTATACAATTTTTAATAATAATTCTTATAATGGACTATATCCATATGAGTTAACAACTGCTTCTAATTTTTTTCCAGCTTTACAATCATCACAATTATTAGGATCAGTTAATTTAAAGTTTGGTAAATCATCTTTTGTAAATACACCATGTACTGGATATCCTTCTACTTCATCAACATTAGCAAAAATTACTGATAATCCTTGTACTTTTCCACCGTATGCTAAAATAGTTCCAATTGCTTTAGAAATTGTTCTTCCACTCATCGCAGAAGCTAATACTACTAATACATTTCTTCCTTGAATCATTGGTTTGATATTGTCTCTTACTACCATTTGTCCAGTGTTATCAAATTCTGGTGTGATTACATAGAAACTGTTATGTTTAGTTTGTGTTGAAACACCATGTTTTAATAATTCATCTGCTAAATATGCACCAATAACTTCACAACCATCCATACAAATAATTGTATCGATAGGTTTAGTTACTGCTCCTACTTCTACTAATGATTCGAAACCAGCGATATAATCATTTTTAATACTTAAATCAATTTTATTTACATATTTTGAAGCCATAGTTTCAGCAATTTTTTTAGCTTCAGAATGTCTCATTTTTAAAGTTGACATATCAATATAATAGTTTACGTGGAAACGATCACTTGAAAAATGTCCAGGGATAACTTTTAATGTAATATCTTTATTTAATTTTGATTCGATTTTAATTTGTTCATTCATAATTTCATTCCTCCATGTAATTTAATATTATTTTATTTACAAACAAATTACAATCGAATTGCTTTATAACTTTGTTTTTTAAAAAACTAAAAAAATCCTAAATCAAATATAATAAATTATGTGTTTTGCTAAAATTTTAACAAACTAAAAAAGCAATCATTTCTGATTGCTTTTTATTATTACATATTAATTTGTAATCCTGTTTCGTATTTTTTATCATCAATGATGATTCTAATATCATAAGTTCCTTCTAATCCAGCTTTGTTAATAGCACAGCTTACTTTTCTTTCATCTTTTTCTACGAATGTACCACAGCACATAGCAGCAAATCTATGTTTAGCTGTAGAGATGAAATATTGATGAGTTTCTTCACCTTTTTCTAAGCATAATACAACCATTTGTCCACCTTCAAATGTAGCTTTGAATGTGAAACGATCGTTTTCTTCTTCAACACATGCTTGATAGTTTTCAGGAATTTCTTCACCGCTGTTTTCCATTTCAACAACTGTATCAAATTCTTTAGTTACACCCATTTTTCCTAATTCTACACCATCACCTAATGGTAAGTTGTCTTGGTCATGATATAAGTGTAATTTTTCAGCACGATAGAAGTTTCCATATACTTCTAATTCTAACATTACTTCGTCATCTAATACTTCTACAGTAATTGAACGTGTATCTACTTTTGGATCACCTTTCATAAATACTGCGAATACTTCTGATGGTTCTCCATCATAATATTGAATACCACCAGAGTGAACCATGTAATGTCCTTCTTTATAGTATTCTACGTTACAGATATATAAAGAGAAGAATTCAGCCATTCTTTCTTTACCATATTGCCATACTTGTTCAATAGTCATATCTTCTGTATTGATTTTATATCTTACACCACGTGAGAAGTTATCTCTATTTAAAATACGTTTTTCTGGATCTTTAGAACGGAAATGTCCGTTATCGAAACACATAACGTCTCCATTAGGAGTAATTACGTTAGCATGTTGTTCATATTGCCAATCGAAATCTTGTCCTTCTTTTACTACTGGTTTGAAGAAATATTTTTGATATTCTTCTGGCCACATTTCAGGATCCCCAATAATCCAGTTTAATTTTCCTGTATCAAAGTCAATATTTGTCATAGCATCGATATGACGTCCTGAGAATGTTAATGAGTTTGTTTTTTCATCATACCAAACTGCATTGTTGTGGAACCAGTCTTCTTCTGTCCATGATCCTGAAGGAGCTACTTTTTCTGGATCTAAGAAGTCTTTGTAATCCCAAGTTCTTAAGATTTCACCAGTATTTCTGTCTACTAATACACACATATCTTCAACTGTTTCACTTGTTAAATCTTCAGTTAAGATTAATAAGTTTCCATTTTCCATTTCAAATTGGTCATGGTGGTATCCACCAGGAATTTTAAATTCTTTTACTACTTTACCTGCCATAGTCATTTCATAAATACCTGACATATAGTATGGTTGTTGTAATAATCTATGAGATCCAATTAAGATATTTCCATTTTTAACACGTTTTAAGTCAAATACGCATGGAATATTTAAATGCCATCTTACATCACCTTTATAGTCATATGCAGTAGCAAAATCATCTAATGCAGGTGATACGAAGATTAATTGATCTCTTAAGTAATTATAAGTAGTTTCCATTCTTACTAATTTTGGTACTTGATCACCAATAGGATCAGTTTGAATAGTAATTGTATGTTTTGCTCCTCTGTATAATTCGATTTCTACAGTATTTGCATAATCACCATATAAACCTAATACTGGTAAAACGTGAACTTTTGCTTTAGGGAAAGTATGTTCCATTGTACCTTCTTTTTCTTTTCCTAATACTCTAATTGTTACAGCGATTTCTTCTTCAGTTTTGAATAATACAACTGCAGCATAAGGATTGATAAAATATGGATTTAATTTTACTAATGGATTATCAAAAGTATAATTTCCATTTTCTAATTCTGCTAACATTTCTTTTTCAGCAGCATTTTGACGAGTTACTAAACTGTCTACATTAATGTGTTTAATTGCCATTTTTGTTTTCCTCCTATTTTTTATACAAAAAGGCTATGAAAATCATAGCCTTATTAACCAACAATGCTTTTATTCAGTTATTAGCAAGTGATTTGAATTCCTGTTTCGTATTTTTTATCATCTACGATAACACGTACATCATAAGTTCCTTTTAATCCAGCTTTATTTACTGAACAGCTAACTTTACGTGCATCTTTTTCAATGAATGTTCCACAGCATAATGCAGCAAATACGCTCTTAGCTGTTGAAATATAATATCCGTGAACTTCATCACCTTGTTCTAACATTAACATTACTAATTGTCCTGATTCAAATGTAGCTTTGAATGTAAAACGATCAGATTCTTCTTGAATAGAAGATTCATAAATATATGGTACTTCTTCACCACATGATTCCATTTCAATTAATGTTTCGAATTCTTTAGTTACACCCATTTCTCCTAATTCAACACCATCACCTAATGGTAAGTTGTCTTGATCATGATATAAGTGTAATTTTTCAGCACGATAGAAGTTTCCATTAACTTCTAATTCTAACATAACTTCATCATCTAATACTTCTACAGTAATAGATCTATTCATTACTGTTGGATCACCTTTCATTAATGCAGTAAAGATATCAGAAGCTACACCATCTTTATATTGGATACCACCTGAGTGTACCATATAATGTCCTTCTTTATAGTATTCTACGTTACAGATATATTGTGAATAGAATTCTGCTCCTCTTTCTTTACCATATTGCCATACTTGTTTAATAGTCATATCTTCTGTATTGATTTTATATCTAACACCACGTGAGAAGTTATCTCTATTTAAAATACGTTTTTCAGGTACTTTAGAACGGAAATGCCCGTTATCGAAACACATAACGTCTCCATTTGGAGTAATTACGTTAGCATGTTGTTCATATTGCCAATCGAAATCTTCACCTTCTTCAACAATAGGTTTGAAGAAATATTTTTGATATTCTTCTGGCCACATTTCAGGATCACCAACAATCCAGTTTAATTTTCCTGTATCATAATCAATATTAGTCATAGCATCGATATGACGTCCTGAGAATGTTAATGAGTTTGTTTTTTCATCATACCAAACTGCATTGTTATGGAACCAGTCTTCTTCAGTCCATGATCCAGAATGAGCAACTTTAGTAGGATCTAAGAAATCTTTATAATCCCAAGTTTTTAAGATTTCACCAGTATTTCTGTCTACTAATACACACATATCTTCAACTGTTTCACTTCTTAAATCTTCAGTTAAGATTAATAAGTTTCCATCTTCCATTTCAAATTGGTCATGGTGGTATCCACCAGGAATTTTAAATTCTTTGATAATTTTACCTACCATAGTCATTTCATAAATACCTGACATATAGTAAGGAATTTTTAATAATCTATCAGAACCAATTAAGATATTTCCATTGCTTACACGTTTTAAATCAAATACACAAGGAATAGTGATGTGCCATCTTACATCACCTTTATAGTCATATGCAGTCGCAAAGTCATCTAATGCAGGTGAAATAAAGATTAATTGATCTCTTAAATAATTATAAGTTGTTTCCATTTTAATTAATTGAGGAACTTGTTCACCAATTGGATCAGTTTGAATAGTAAAAGTATGTTTAGCTCCTCTATATAATTCGATTTCTACAGTGTTTTCATAATCACCATATAATCCTAATACAGGTAAAACATGAACTTTTGCTTTAGGGAAAGTATGTTCCATGTTACCTTCTTTTTCTTTTCCTAATACTCTTACAGTTACAGCGATTTCTTCCTCAGTTTTGAATAATACAACTGCAGCATAAGGATTGATTAAGTATGGGTTATACTTTACTAATGGATTATCAAAAGTATAATTCCCATTTTCTAATTCTGCTAACATTGCTTTTTCAGCAGCATTTTGACGAGTTACTAAACTGTCTAAATAAGAATAATTAATAGCCATTTTTTGTTTTTCTCCTTTTTTAATTATACAAAAAGCTGCGTTTTAAAAATTTAAAACACAGCTTTCATCCCATTTATTAAAGTTGTTCTTCAATTGCTTTGATAAGAGCTGGTTTTTGTTGTAAACCTGCTAAACGTTTAACTTCTACACCATCTTTTAAGATGATAATAGTTGGATAACCTTTAACTTCATATTTTTCAATTAACTCTTTGTTTTTATCAAAATCAACTTTTAAAATTGTAACTTTATCACCTAAAGTTTTTTCAACATCATTTAATACAAATGATAACATTTTGCATGGTCCACAAGTTGTTGAGAAGAAATCTGCAACAACAACACCTGTACCACATAATTCATTAAATTCTAAAGTTTCTACTTCTTTAATCATTGTTAAGTCCTCCTAATGTTGTTTTACATATTTTGATGCTTCCTGAGCGGCAATTGCACCGTCAGCACAAGCAGTAATTACTTGTCTTAAATTTTTTACAATACAATCTCCAGCTGCATAAACACCAGGAATGCTAGTTTCCATATTTTCGTTAACTACTACATATCCATATTGATTTAAGATACCTAAATCTTTAACAAAATCAGTTAATGGTGATAAACCAATGTATTCAAAGATTCCATCACATGTAAGTTCTGTTTCTTCTCCAGTTTCAGTTGATTTAAAACGAATTCCAGTTAAAGAATTATCACCTACAAATTCAGTAATATCTTGATATGTATAAACTTTTACATTTTCTTTTGCTCTTAACTGATCACAAGCAATAGGATCAGCAGTTAAATCGAATAATGTGACAACACTTAAAGATTTTACAGTATCTGCTAAGAAAATTGATTCCTCAACAGCAGAGTTTCCTCCACCAATAACAACGACATCTTTGTCTTTATAGAATGCACCATCACAGATTGCACAGAAACTAATACCGTTTCCAATAAAATTATCTTCATTATCTAAACCTAATTTTCTAGGAGTAGTTCCTGTCGCAATTAAAATTGTTTTTGCTTCAATTACGCGATCTGCATCTTCTTCTAAATAAACTTTTTTAATTTCACCATCTGTTTCAATTTTAGAAACAGTAGCATATTCAAACTCTACATTTAATTCTTGAGTATGCATAAACATATTCATAGCTAATTCTGCACCATTGATAGTTCCAGAACCTGTATAGTTTTGAATTTCGTTAGTATTGATAATTTGGCCACCAGGTGCAAGTTTGTCTAACAATAATACTTTTAAGTTACCACGTGCTCCATAGATTGCAGCAGTCATTCCTGCTGGACCAGAACCAATAATTACTAAATCATATTGCCCCATGTTTTCAGCCTCCCTTTACAATACTATTTTACTCCATTTTTCGACTAATTGAAATGGTTATTTTCAATTTTAGAAAAAATTCACAATTTAAATATTTCCTATATACTAGAATAACATTGTAGCCATTGGTAATCCAATTAATAATACTACAGCTAATTCAACTAATACGAATACTGGTGAATATTTATAAACATCACTTGCATCTAACCATTCTTTGTTACCAAATAACATAGCTGCGAATGGTGAAGCTGCAGGTGTACAAGCAGCAGTCATTAATACTGTGAAGATTAATAATGTAATGATTGGTGCTGGATTTACTCCTGCTTGAGCACAATAACTACATACTACTGGTTGTAAGATCATACCGATAACTAATGAGTTAGAAACATTAGTTAATAATACAGCGATTAATAATAATACAACTGTGAACATTAAACCTGACATATTTCCAAAGATTGGAATTAATACAGTATTTAAGAATGGTGTAATACCTGTAGATTCAGCAGTTAATACTGATCCGATTAAGATAGCAACTACACATAAGTAGTATGTTGGCCAAGCAAAATCTTTACCCATAACTTGCCCTAAACGTAATACAGGTCCATCTTCTGCTTTAATTGAGCATAAAATACATACTAAAACTGTTCCGATAATTAATGAGTTAGCATTTAAGAAGCTTAATACTGGTAATGTAGGTAATAAGCTTGGTACTAACATTACAAAAATGAAGATTCCTAAGAATACACCATATACTTTTTGAGCAAAGTTCATTGGTGGTAAAGGATTTCTATTTAACATTTCAATAGTTACTGATTCTAATTTTTTAACGTCTGGTCTAAATACGAATTTCATAACTAATACAGTACATAAAATTAATAATGTTCCTAATGTGAAAGTAATTAAGAAATAAGTTGCATTAGAAACCATAACTCCTGGCATAGATTGTAATGCTGGGAATTTTTCTAATAATCCTCTAAAGTTTCCTAATAATGCTAAACCATTTGACATATATGGTGGAACTGGGAAACCGATTAATGCTGCAATAACGATTGCAATTAACATAATTTTTGGATATTTGTCTTTATTTGTAAATCCTACTTCTGCAAATACACCATATAATACTGGCCAGAATAATAAGATTGGAGCGAATGCATTAATAAATGCAGACATTACGAAACTTCCAAATAACATTACAAAAGTAAACATCCATGGTTTTCCTTCTGTAAATTTACGAGTCATGATCCATCTAGCGATGTAAACAGTTAATCCTCTGTTTGTTAAACCACCGATGAAAACCATTAAGAAGAACATTTGTACAACAACTGGGTTACCAAATGCTTGTTGTAATACACCTGCAGCTGGTGCATAGTCAGATAAACCGATCATACATAAAGAAATTAAACTTGATGTTAATGGGTCTACTGTAGTCCATAAGTATAAAGTTCCAATAAAGAT
>JAZLDV010000056.1:0-2092 GCA_045614925.1 Coprobacillaceae bacterium
ATAGTCAAGTTTCTTATTTAAGTATAGACGATAAGCATCATCATTAGTTAATCCAGCATCAGCAGGATCTGGTGCCATATCAGATACTAAGTCATGTAAAATACAGAATGCAACAGAAGTGTTGATACCATTTTCACCATCACCAGCATAATTCATTAATGAATAACATGAACCACCTGTGAAAGGCATTAAGAAGTTAGATTCAGTTAAGTTTACACCATAGATAGGTTCACCAGCAGCAGTAGTTAAAGTTTCATTTGCTCTAGTTGTTAGAGGTTCAGTAACTTCAATTGTGTTGCCTTGTGTATCTTCATATGTATAAGGTTCAGTATATGGACTAACTGTAGTGCTATCATCCATTGGATAAGGAACCATACCCATCTTGAATTGGATTCCACCTTCTTCACCTTCAGGGATAAAACGTGTAGATTCTTTTAAGAACCATAATGAACCAGTATGAATTAAAGTCTTACCAGCTAAGAAGTTCTTAGAAACATCTTGTACACCATGTGCTTTATCCCAGTAACCACCTTTATAATAAGCTTTCATCTTATCAATAATAGATGTAACTGAAGATTTTGTAAACATGATTTGTCCACGAGAAGCATTAACTAATCTATTACCTTGTGCAGGAGCAGCACCAATGATAAATTCTGCATAACCACAGTCGATTGCAAATTCATCAGAAGCAAGTTTGATTTGAGCATCTTTTACCCATGCATCAAAGTTAGACCATGTCCATTCACCTTTGAACCACATTTCAGCAGGATCTTCCATACCGATTTGTGCAATCTTAGTTGCATTGTAGTATAAGAAGTAGTCAGGACGAGCAGCACTTGGTTCATAACCATAAACTTTTTTACGAACAGAAACTGATTCATTAATTGTTGAATTTTGTTCGTATTCATAATCAGCAAAAACACCTTCTTCAGTACCATAGTTATATAATTCAGCTAAACAAGAAGCCTTAACAAGTGTAGGAATCCATTGAGAAGTAATTGTAATAGCATAAACGTTCTTCTTTTGGAATGAACCATCTAAGAAACTATTCTTAATGAAGTTAACACGTTCAGGACCCCAAGGAGCTTCATTATCCCATGCAGAGTAAACAATCTTAATGTTATAAGCTTTTTGAACATCAGTTTGATGAGCTTGTTTTAAAGCTTGTTTAGTTCCTGTATAACCAGCATCGAATGGGTCATATTCAGAAACTGGTAAAACTTTAATAACATAGTCCATACCATTTCCATCGAAATCACATCTGTTTAATTCCCATTTACGTTCAGTTGAAACAGCAGCAGTCCATTTAGCATAGAATGTCTTATCACCAGTAGCACCTTTTGTAATTTCAGAAATTTGAGAACCACCGAATGTAGCATTATCAAACCAACCACCAAAGCTGTAACCAGTTCTTGATGGGATAGGTAAAACTACTTTAGTAGATCCATCATATGTAGTTGGTGCATTTTGTAATGTACCTTCATTTAGGACATAAGTAATAGTATAAGTTTTGCCTTCATCACCTTTACCAGGTTTAGGTTTACAAGAAGTACCTAAACACATAGCGAAAACTAAACCAAATACTAATAATGTTCTAATAATTGATTTTTTCATTTTATATCTCCTTTGCATAATATTGCACTATTATTATACCAAATTATTTTTAATAACACAAGTAAATACAAAAAAGAGTTATTCAAAAGAATAACTCTTAATTTTAAAATCAATTTTAGTAACCTAAATCTCTTAGAGCTTTTAAGTAAACTTCTTCAATTTCTTTTAATACTGTTGCAGGAGTTTCTTCACTAGTCATCATACCAGATGCGATCATCCAGAATGCATTAGGACCGAAGTGAGAACCACCACCAACTGTCATTGAAAGAACTTCCATTAATTCATAGTATGAATATTGTGAATTTTGAACTGACATAACAACTTCAACGTCGATTGGATAGTCAAGTTTCTTATTTAAGTATAGACGATAAGCATCATCATTAGTTAATCCAGCATCAGCAGGATCTGGTGCCATATCAGATACTAAGTCATGTAAAATACAGAATGCAACAGAAGTGTTGATACCATTTTCACCATC
>JAZLDV010000057.1:0-22394 GCA_045614925.1 Coprobacillaceae bacterium
AGATTTAGGATTGAATTATGATGAAGTAAAAACTAAAGGGATTTTAATTAATGATATTACATATTGGGATGAAGAAAACAAAAAACAAGTAATTACAAAGCGATATAGCTATAAAGTTGGTGAATCAGTCAATATTGAACATAAAGTTGATGATTTAACAAAAAATTTATCAATTGAAGTTGCAGCAATTTCAACAAAGAGACCTTATGGATTAGAGAATAATTATAATCATGGAGGATATTTAATTCTAAATAAAGATTATCAAAAGAATATATCATTTTCTCCTTCTAAATTAATGTATGATTCTGCAAATCCTGAAGAACTTGTAAAGAAAATTGAATTGAGTGAATTAGGGTTAACAGTTATTAACATTGATGCAAATGTTAAAGGAGAAAAAGCTATGTTAATAGTAATCAGCATTTTCTTATATGGTTTTATAGCTGTTATAACATTAATTGGTGTAACAAATATTTTTAACACGATTACATCAAATATGGAATTAAGACAAAAGGAATTCGCAATGCTAAAAAGTGTCGGTATGACAAAAAAAGAGTTCAATCGTATGATCAATTTAGAAACAATCTTCTATTGTTCAAAATCATTGTTCTATGGAATAGCTTTAGGTTTATTAGGCTCATCTGCAATTCATATGGCATTTAATAAAGATATCCAAATGAATTATGAAGTACCTTTAAATCCTATACTGATAAGTATATTATTTGTATTTGTTATTGTATTCATTATTATGAAATACTCAATTAATAAAATTAATAAGCAAAATATAATCGAAACAATTCGTAATGAAAATATTTAAAATAATGGGGATATAAAATTATATCCCCAATTTATGATATAATAAGTTAGAAAGGGATGATCATATGGATATATTATTAGTTGAAGATAATGAAAGTATAATTAATGGTTTAGCTTATGCTTTTCAAAAACAAAATTATCAATTGATATCAAAAACAACATTCTTTGCATCACTTGAATATTTATATGAATTTACTCCTGATTTAATTATTCTTGATGTAACATTGCCTGATGGAAATGGATTTGATTTGTTTAAGACGATTATAATTAAAAAAGAGATTCCAACTATTTTCTTAACTGCAATTGATGATGAAAATGATATTGTGAATGCTTTAAATTTAGGTGCTGAAGATTATATGACAAAACCTTTCTCTACTAAAGAATTGATTGCCAGAATGAATCGAGTCTTAATGAGAAAGAATAAAACGTCAATAAAAAAAGTAAAAGATATACAATTTGATTTAGATAAGATGATTGTATATAAAGATAATAAAATAGTAGAATTATCAAGTTTAGAAATAAAGATACTTCATTTATTATTTATAAATATTGGTAAAGCAGTAAGAAGAAGTACTATTCTTGACTACATTTGGGAATGGACAGGAAATGATGTTGATGATCATACAATTACAGTATATATGAAAAGAATTCGTGAAAAACTAGATTCAGATATCATTGTGACAATTAAAGGAATAGGGTATAGGATTGATGAAGAATAAAGAATATTATAAAAAATATATAGTTAAAAGTATTGTGCTTATAGTAATTTGTTCGATTTTATTCCTATTTGCTCATAAAATTGAATTTAATCGTTATCAATATCATTTTAATGGAAAAATAGCTGCTTTGATTGAATTGATAGAATCAGATTACCCAGAATTAGATAAAAATGAAATTATTCAAATACTTAATAATGAAGAATCATATGATAACATATTAAAAGAATATGGATATGATATTAAAAGAGATTCTTTTATTTCAGTCAATGATTCGATTTATCCAATTTATACTATTCTAGAATATTCAATTTTATTAATAACTTGCATATTGTTAATGGCAGTATATAATGCGTTTAATAGAAAAAGTATTAAAGAAATTGAAGGGATAATCCAATGTATCGATGATATCAATCACAAAAACTATGATTTACATATTGAAGAGCTAAGTGAAGATCAACTATCTATATTAAAAAATGAAATATATAAGACGACTGTAATGTTAAAAGAACAGGCTGAGAATTCTTTAAAAGATAAAATGAGTGTTAAAAATTCTATTCAAGATATTTCTCATCAATTGAAAACACCATTAACTTCAATCAATATCATGTTAAATAATATTATTGATGATCCTGAAATGGATGAAAATACAAAGAATTATTTTTTAACTCAAATAAAAAAAGACTTAACAAATATCAATTTCTTAGTACAAAACATTTTGAAATTATCAAAGTTTGAATCAAATACGATTCAACTTATAAAAGATGAGGTATCTCTAGTAGATATAGTAAACGCTTCAGTATCAAATGTATCTAGCTTGTGTGATTTAAAAGAAATTGATATAGAAATTGAAGATAGATGTAGTGAAAAAATTAATTGTGATTTTAGATGGCAAATTGAAGCAATCACAAATATTCTAAAAAATGCTGTTGAATATTCTAAACAATCAGGAAAAGTAATCGTTAAATGTACAGAGAATAATATCTATTCACAAATAGAAATTATTGATTTTGGAATAGGTGTGAATGAAAAAGATGTTGCTAACTTATTTAAAAGATTCTATAAAGGTAAAGATGCTTCAAAAGATAGTATTGGAATTGGGTTAGCTTTATCTAAAGCAATTATAGAAAATGATAATGGAAAAATAGTAGTTGATTCTATAGAAGGAAAGGGAACAACATTTACTATTAAATACTTTAGGTAATTAACATATTAATGTAATGTAGATTGATTTTTGTCTAAGTGTAGTTTACGACAAAGATATAGTTTTGAGTGGGAATAATTTAAAAATGAAAGTATCACATTTATGTGATACTTTTTTATTACGAAAAAAGAATAGATGTATTTTATATAATATTTTATATTAATCATAAAAAAATAAATAAAATATAGATAAAATATAAAAATAAGTATATTTTTTATAATGTCAAGACTTGATTTTTATATTATTAAGAGTTACTCTTTATATATTGAGGGGGAATTTTTATATGAAAACTACATTTAAATATGATCATTATTATAAATATGAAGAATTAAAAAATAATTTAGATTACTTTACAAATACATATCCATCATTATGTAAAGTAGAGTCAATAGTGACTACGCAAAAGGGAAGAGAGGTTTTTGCAGTAACATTATCAAATGGGAATCCAGATGATAAACCAGCTTATTATATAGATGGAAATACACATGCAGGTGAAGTCACAGGTTCTATGGCTGCAATGCATACAATAGATTATTTATTAACAAATTATGGAGAAGATAAACAAGTAACATCTATTTTAGATCGTTTTACTATTTATGTTATTCCTCGTATTTCTCCAGATGGAGCAGAAACATATCTGACAACACCATATACATTAAGATCTGTAGATAGACCATATCTTACTCAAACACAAGATAAAGGTGTATATCAAGAAGATATTGATAATAATGGTGTCATAGGATTAATGCGTTTTAAAGCACAGGATGGTGTATGGGTTGTGGATGAAACAAATCCAGTTGGTTTAAAAAAACGTACACCTGATATGATGGATGGAGAATTCTATCATGTTTATACTGAAGGTATGGTTGAAGGCATGATTGATCCTTTATATCCAGCTAAACCATTATGGGGATTAGATTTTAATAGAAACTATCCTTTTGGATGGTTTAGTGAAAATCGTCAGCCTGGAGCTGGTCCTTATCCACTAAGTAATCCTGAAAATAAAGCAGTTGTTGATTTTGTATTGGCTCATAAAAATATTGGGGGAGTTGCAACTCATCATACAAGTGGAGGGATTATCTTATATCCACCAGGAACTAGACCAGAAAACAAAGCACCTGCTAAAGATATGAAATTCTTTAAAGAAATTGGTGCAATGGCAACAGAAGAAATGGGATATGGTGTTATTAATATCTTTGATAGTTTCTTTGAAGATCAAAGTGAATATTCATCAGGAGCATTTGATGACTGGTGTTATCAGTCACAAGGAATTTTAGCTTATACAATTGAGTTATGGGATTTAGAAACAAGAGCAGGATGTAAACCAAGATGGCCTGCAGATCCTACTCCTAAAACAATGAAAGAGCAATTAGAAGATCTAGGAAAAGTCTATACATGGATTCAAAATAATTATCCAGATGCATTAATTCCTTGGACAAAATTCAATCATCCACAATTAGGAGAAATTGAAATTGGAGGTATAGATATTAAATTTACATATCAGAATGCACCTTTTGATTATTTATTACAGGAAGTTGAAAAAACGACAAGATTTACATTAAGAATGGCATGTACACTTCCTCGTTTAGAAGTAACACATACAAAAGAAATGATTAAGGAAGATTTATATAAGATAGATGTAACAGTACATAATT
Source organism: Coprobacillaceae bacterium (assembly GCA_045614925.1). Lineage (GTDB taxonomy): Bacteria > Bacillota_I > Bacilli_A > Erysipelotrichales > Coprobacillaceae > JAZLDV01. The sequence goes on from JAZLDV010000057.1 coordinate 4,389, forward strand.
TAGGATATTTACCTACATATTTAACTGATTCATTGTTAGATTTACAAATAGATCATAGTATTACAGTTAAAATGTCAGGTGATATGACATTGATTCAAGGTAAAGCTGTAGAAGAGATTGATAAATTAGAAGGATATGGATGTATTCCTACAACACTAGGATTCTATGGAGATATTTCTACATTAGCCTATAATCCTTTAAAACACACATTATCTTATATTGTTAAAGGGGAAGAAAATACTTCTATTGATTTTACTATATCTTCAGCAAAAACAGGACAACAATCTTATACAGTTAAATTATAAAACGATGTTTTTACATCGTTTTATAATTTTGGGCGATAAAAAAGAAAATGATTTTTTTAAGTTTTGTTATAATGATTCAAAGGAGGAGATAGTATGTATATTTGTTATAGTAATATAGAAAAAAGAATAATTCATATTCCAAGTCATGTCACTTGGACATTAGAATGTAGACCATTTGATGATGAAGGAAATGAAGATGGAAATATGTATCTGATTTTAGAAGGAAAAGAATATGTTATTCGTGATCCTGAATACTGGTGTATAGGGAGAAAGCTTCCGTATCATATTGTAGTGTATTTTTATGAAGATATGTTAAATGTTATTATGGAGGAGTTAGCCAATAATCCACATGTTATTAATATCGATAAAATAGAAAATGATATGATTGAAAATAAATATAAGAAGAAATGGCTAGATAATGGATATATTGAAATTGATGATAATGGAAATTGGTAACTTGGTGATTCTACTATTCGTAGATGGAAATTGTATACTTTTTTAGATATGATAATCTAAAAGGGGTGCATAATGATACATTCAATGTTTTACATATGTCCTGTATGTGGGAATATTATTCACACAATAAAAGCTGCCTCTATTTGCAGTCATAGAGAACTGCTTTCACCTTCTACTTTAAAAGAAGAAGACGAAGGACATAATTTATCTGTTAAAAAAATAGAAGATGAATATTATGTAACTTTGAAACATCCAATGGATAAAACACATTATATTTCATTTATAGCTGCATTGTCTTATGATCGTATAACGATATTTAACTTTATCCTGAATCTGATGTAAAAGTAAGATTTAAAATTCCTGGGGTAAAAAACATTATTTATTGTTGTCATAAAGATGGTTTGTTTTATAAATTAATAAAGAAAGATAAATAGGAGAGTATATGGAACGATGGGATTTGTATTATAAAGATGAGACTTTATCAGATATCTTACATAAAAGAGGGGATCCTATTCCTGAAGGATTATATCATTTAGTTGTTGGAATCTTAGTGAGACATAGTGATGGGGATTATCTTTTGATGAAAAGAGATGAACATAAAGTCAATCATGGAGGATATTATGAAGCAACAGCAGGTGGCTGTGCATTAACTGGTGAAGATAAATTTGCATGTGCAAAAAGAGAATTATTTGAAGAAACAGGTATTTCTTCAGATAATTTTATTGAAATTGATAAACGTATGACACATGATGCAATATTATATTATTTTGTCACTATCACAGATTGTGATAAATCTTCAATTGTATTACAAAGTGGAGAAACATCATCTTATAAATGGATAAGTGAAGAAGAGTTTATTGAATTTGTCAATTCTGATCAGATGATTGATGGACAAAAAAAGAGATGTTATCAATATTTTGTAGAAAAAGGGTATATAAAAGAATAGTGAAATCACTATTCTTTTATATTTTTATAAGCATTTTAATTAATCCTAGTTTTTCAAATAATAACTGATTAGGATATAAAAGTATCGGAGCATAAGAACCAATAACAGACACTTCTAAACCTAAACGATTACAGATCTGTTTAGCTCTATAGACATGATAGTTACTAGAAATTAAAACAATTTTAGAATTTAATGTCACATATTCAAAACTATTTTTTATATTTTCAATTGTATCAGTAGACTGATCTTCTTTAAATAATCTTTCTTCTTCAATACCTAATGAAACAAGATAATCATACATCACATCTGCCTCAGATACACTATTACTTCCTGTAATCCCACCACATAATACAAACTTGCACTCTTTATTTGATTTTGCATATTTATAAGCTTTATCTAAACGATATTTTAGTGTATCACTCATTTTATTTTCACTTAACTGATATCCAAGTACCAAAACATAATCAGCATTTTTTGTATTGCCATCTAATCCTAATACCATAATACAACCAGAAAATACAGATTGTACTATTAATGATGTCACAAGTATCAAACTGAAAACAAAATGTTTCTTATAACCAAGAAAAACAAATAAAATTTCAATCATTAATGTAAATAACCATATAACTCCACTTACAGGAGCTACACATAACATATAAATTGCATAGAAAGTATGGAATAAAAGATAAAAAATTAATATTGAAAATAAGATAAAAGCGAAATTCTTTTTCATAATATCACCACCTATATTTATTATAGATAAAAAAAAGAAAAACCAAAAGGTTTTTCTTATCTGTTATTAATTAATTTTGTTAATTCAACTGGATCAACAATAGTTCCATCTTTATAAACACGCATGTTACCAGAAGCGATTTCATCGATTAAGATAACTTCATCATTGTTGTAACCAAATTCGAATTTAATATCCCATAAATCTAAACCAATAGATTTTAAATCATCAGCAACGATTTGAGTAATTTTTAATGTTTGTTCTTTCATGCTTGCGAACATTTCTTCACTCATAACACCTAAAGCAGCTAAACCTTCAGAAGTTACTAATGGATCACCTTTATCATCATTTTTGAATGTACATTCAACATATCCACCATTTAAAACAGTACCATCTTGAATATATTCACCATAACGACGAATGAAACTTCCTGTAGCAACTAAACGACAAATAACTTCTAAACCATGTCCAAATACAGTTGCTGGTAATACTTCCATAGTTGCATTTTCAATATCAGCACCAACATAGTGAGTTTTAATTCCAGCTTCTTTTAATAATTCAAAGTAATAAACTGAAGTTTCTAAGTTAGCTTTACCGATACCATCAATAGTTAAACCAACTGTATTTTCACCTGGATCAAAAACACCATCTTTACCAGTACAGTCATCTTTAAATTTTAACATTACGTTTCCATTTTCTAATTTGTAAACATCTTTAGTTTTACCTGTATAAATTTTTTCCATGTCTTTACCCCTATTTCTTTTATCCTATATGTTTGTTCCTAACATACAAACCTAAACCGTCGCGTTTAGTCTAAGAATAGTATTTTTTTTCGTAGTCACACATGAGGTTGTGTGGTAGAAACACTTTCACCATCTTAGAAAGTATATACGATAAATTCTTAAATTTTGACATAGATATTTTAACAAAATCTTTATTTTATGTAAATAAAAATATTTATATTTTGAAATAGCTTTAAGTATGATAAAATATCTAAGGGTGATGGTATGTTTTATTTAATTATTGGAATATTATGTAGTGCTCTTATCTCTATTATTTTAAGAATGAGTGAGTCACATTTATCAAATAAAATGGTTATGTTTGCTTCAAATTATCTTATTTGTGTAATCTGTTCTTATTGTTTTATGAATGGAAATCATGTTGCATTAAGTGGATCAAATTTTTATTTTACTTTAGCATTAGGATTTATCAGTGGAATACTTTATCTTGTGAGTTTTTTGTTTACGAAAATGAATATGGATCATAATGGTCTTGTATTAACATCAACGTTTACAAAACTAGGTGTACTTATTCCTACATTAATGGCTATAGTTATATTTAAAGAAGTACCTTCTTTTATACAGTTAATAGGTATAAGTATTTCTATTTTTGCAATTATAATGATTCATTTTGAAAAAGAAGCAATGAATGAAGGAAATAAGAAGTTATGGCTTATTATTTTATTGATAATGTGTGGGATTGTTGATTCATTAACAAATATATTTAAGCAATATGGTCATATTGATTATGAAAATATGTATTTGTTTTTTACATTCCTGACAGCATTTATATTCGCATTTATATTAGCAATTACAAATAAACAGAAAATGAGTATAAAAGATGTTGTATTTGGTATATTAATTGGTCTGCCAAATTATTTTAGTTCTAAACTTGTTTTAATGGCTTTAGATACATTATCTGCAATAGTAGTTTATCCAGTATATAGTGTAGGAACTTTAATTACTATTACAATTACAGGTTTACTTTTATTTAAAGAACAATTAAGTAAAAAGAAATTATTTGCAATTATATTAATCGCAATATCATTATGTTTATTAAATTTATAAAGGACGAAAGTCCTTTTTTTGTATAGAAATAAACTGAATGTTTATACTATATCTAGGTGATACAATGAACAGATCTTATTGGCAGAAAACAAAAATAAAACAATATCCTCCTATAGAAAATGATATCGAATGTGATGTTTTGATTATTGGTGGAGGATTATCAGGAATATGCACAGCCTATCATTTAAATGAGACATCTTTAAAAACAGTTGTCGTAGATAAAGATAGTTTAGGTGCACATACTTCTTCGCATTCAAGTGCAAAAGTCACAGTATTACATGGCTTAGTTTATAATCAGATTGCTAAAAATTATGGAAATTATTTTGCATATCTGTATTATAAATCAAATCTTGAAGCTATGAATCGTATTAAACAGACAATAGATATTAATCATATTGATTGTGGATGTGAATACGTAGAAAATTATATTTATACAAATGATATTAAATTAAAGAGTGAATTTGATAAACAAAGGGCATTGCTTGAAAGTTTTAAAGTTTCTCTTTTAAAACATGATGATTATCTGGATTCTATAGGGATGATGAATCAGATGATCTTTGATCCAGTTCGATATTTAAAAGGATTAATCAAAGCATGTAATCATATTACATTTTATGAACATACATTGGTAAGTGATATAAAAAAAGTAGGTGATCAGTATCATGTTTATGCGAATAATCATATAATTAAATGTAAATATGTTGTTCATGCAACACGTTATCCTATGATGTATAGAGGATTCTTTTTTACAAAAATGTATCAGAGTCATAAATGGTTATCTTTTAATTTGAAAAAAGGTGAAGAGAGCCTTTTATGTTTAGATGAAAATTATAGTTATAGAAAAGCAGATCGTGGAGCTATAGAAATAAGTAAAGATGCTAATGAGTGGTATGCGATGGATACAACGACATATCGTCATATTCCTTATATTGGCAGATATAAAGAAAATGAATTTGTTATTTATGGTTTTGCAAAATGGGGAATGACATTAAGTGAAGTGGCAGGAAATCTGATTAGTGATCTGATATTAGAAAAAAAGAATGTTTTTGAACAGTTATATTCATGTAAAGAAGAACAATATACTTTTTATAAAGATAATATGACTCAAATTATTGATTCTTTAAATAAAGGTTATATAAAAGGAAGAATGAATTTACAAAGATTAGAAGATATAAAATGTAATGAGGGAGGAATTGTAAAAATTAAAATGAAATTATATGCTGTTTATAAAGATGAAAAAGGAACATGTTATTATTTTTCACCTTATTGCAGACATATGTTATGTTTAGTTCATTTTGATAAGAAATCTCATACATGGATGTGTCCTTGTCATCAGTCAGTTTATAATTGTTTTGGTGAAGTGTTAGAAGGACCATCAATAAAATGCTTAAAAGAACAAAAAGTATAGTTTTGTTCTTTTTGTCGTTGTTGAATTATGTTATATTTGAATTGGAGGGGATATTATGAGTTATGTGATTGTTGGAATTATAGGTTATTTATTAGGCTGTTCAAATTTATCCTATTATATTTCTAGAATCAAAAATATTGATATTAGAAATAGTGGTTCAAAAAACTTAGGAGCATCGAACACTGTAGCTTTAGTGGGGTGGAAAGCAGGTGTTGCAGTTGCAATTCATGATGCGCTTAAAGCAATGATTGCGATTGTTATTGCAAGAGTATTTTTTAAAGATTATATTTATGCACCTTATATTGCAGGGGTAGCTAGTGTTTATGGGCATATTTTTCCATTTTATTTAGGATTTAAAGGTGGAAAAGGAACAGCATCTTTTGTTGGTATGCTTTTAGCTTTAGATCTTCGATTAGGAATTGGAGCATTAGTTGTTTTATTAGGTATTACATTAATTTTTGATTATATTTCTTTAGGAACATTTACAATTATAACACTTTCACCTATTGTTGTATTTATTATAAGTAAAGATGTTATTGCTGCTATGATTGTAATGATTGCTTCACTGATTATTTTTATTAAACATATTGAAAATATAAAAAGACTTATGAATGGAACAGAAATGGGATTAAGAAAAGCCAACAAAGGGGAATATAGAGTAAAAAAATAAAGTCCGAAAGGACTTTTTATTTTTGCCATACAATATCTTTTGTAATTTGTGTATAAATATGAAGTTTTGCTTCCTGTACACTTGCAAATACTTCATCATATAATACATTTTTATTGTCATCACATAAAAACATATATACTAAAGAACTTTCATCATATTTAGCTAATACAACATAGCGAATAATGAATTCTTCATTGTCTACTTTCACTTTTCCATAGTGATTATTTTCTGATATATATAAAATCTTAGCACCTTCAATCATATTTAAAACCTCCTTTGACCATTATAACTTAAAATAAGAAAAAAATATAGGAAACAAATAGAATATTGAGTATAATAATACTAAGATGAGAAATAAGAGGGATTATATATGAGAACTTTTGATAAAAAGCCATCACTTGCTTCATGGCCATATGAGATACATAAAAAAGAAGATATAATAGAACACTATAAAGATACGATATCTTCTATTATTTTAGATGATTTTGATTCATATAAAGTGATTTATTTCCCTATGTATGACAATATGATATGTTATGGAAATGATATGATTTATTATATAGATCAAAAAAATCAGATACAGATGAATAGAAAAGATATTATAGAAGTAGAAACATTTAAAGAATTATTAGAAGCATCTATGACTATAAAAACAAAAGATCAGCAAATAAAGATTCGTTATGTCACTGCTACTTATTTTCTATTTGACCCTTTATTAAATTATTTATGTCATCTTCCTGATAATTATTCTTTATATAAAATAGAAAAAATGCATCCTAGACCAAAAGCATTATATATAGATAGTTTATGTATGTATAATTATTGTTTATATGCTTATCGTCTAGGTTATGATCTGTTAAATTATGATTACAGATATAAAAATAGAAGAGAAAAATGGATGCCATGGAAAGTTCATAAAGAAGAATGGCTAAGCATTACAAATACACAAGGTGTATTTCAATGCTATAGCTATAAATATATAATCAGATGTCAATATATTTTCAAAAGATAAGATTTTCTTATCTTTTTGTTTAGGAGGTTTATTATGATTTTATTTTTAACAAGTAGTCCTAGTGGGGCATTAGATGTTCCTAATTATGATAAAGTATTAGATGAATCGAATGGATTTGTTGATCTTTTAAAAAAACATTGGAAAGAAGAAATGAAAGGATTAATTATATGTGCTGATCCTTATAATTATGATGGAAATGATGAAATGGCTGATTTTTTTACTCAGGCATTTTGTCATAGCGGTGTAAGTGTGACTTCTTTTGATTTATGGGATTATAGACAAAAATTTATAAGTAAAGACTTATTAGATGAGTATGATGTTGTGATGATAGGGGGAGGACATGTTCCAACTCAAAATGCTTATTTTAAAGATATAAATTTAAAAGAAATTATAAAAGATTATAACGGGATTGTGATTGGAGTGAGTGCAGGAACAATGAACTGTGCTGACATTGTTTATGCTTTTCCAGAATTAGAAGGAGAATCAATTGATCCATCTTATAAAAGATTTATAGAAGGATTATCTTTAACATCAATAAATATATTACCTCATTATCAGATGGTGAAAGATTATTATTTAGATGGTGTAAGATTGTATGAAGATATTGCTTATAAAGATAGTTATGGACATGCATTTTTAGTATTAGAAGATGGAAGTTTTGTTTATAACTATGAAAATAAGAGTTATGTTTTTGGGAAATCTTATGTTTTATATGATGGTATTTTACAGTTATATTGTGAAAATAATGAAATGAGATTGATTGATTAAATATTATTAGTATAATGGATAAAGTAAAGGTATTGATTTTAATAAGGAATGTAGTGGGAATCTATAGCTGTACTAGCAACTGTAATGAGGACGAAATCCAGGACCATTGAGAAATTGAGAAGGTGGAGAGTAGAATGAATCTAAGCCAGGAGACTTGCCTTTATAATAAAAGAAAGGATGCTTTGTTTGTAATATTTACTAGTATTTGAAGATTATAAATGGAAGCGTGGAAAAAGGAATGAAGAAATTTAAAATTGTCGTAAGTGTTATTGCACTTTGTCTATTGGCTCTTTGTTTTAGTATTATGAGTTCTTCTTTTAATGCGACTGATTTAGGGACAATAGATGTTGAACTGATTAATCTTGAAAATGAGGTTATCAGTGAAAAAGAAATCTCTTTTAATGAAGGAGATGAACTTGTAAGTCTTATTGAAGATAACTTTGATAATGTGACTTTTAAAGATGGAATGATTATGAGCATTGAGTCATTTGAAACACCAGATGATTATTCTGTATTTATTAGCATTTATGTAGATGACAAGATGAGTGAAGTAGGACTTAAAGATATTAAGTATAAAGATGGGACAAAGATTTCATTTATCTTAACTGAATTTAATTATGACTACTAAAAATCTTGTATTAATACCAGTGTTAAGTGTTATTGTCTTTATATTGGAACAGGCACTTTTATTTTTACCTAATATATCTTTAACTGTCTTTTTAATCATTTTATATTCTAAATGTTGTGGATTTAAAAAGACAGCTTGGATTATATTCATATATGTATTGTTAGATAATGCATTTATGGGAACTTTTAATATTATTTATATGCCTTTTATTTATTTAGGCTGGATAATTATCCCTCTTACATTAAATACAATATTTAAGCATGTAAACAATACTATGATACTAGCCTTCTTATCTCTTATTTATTCATTAACATATTGTTATGCATATATTATCCCTAGTATGATAGTATTACATATTAATCCAATTGCTTATATCTTATCAGATATAGTATTTGAAATCATATTAATGATTTCATCATTTGTTTCTGTATTATGGTTATATGAACCATGTTATCGCATTTTAAATAAGTTTGTAACATATTAGTTACAAACTTATTTTTTTGTGAAAAATCACATAATCTTTTGACTTCAATGAAAGCGTTTTACATGTTATACTAAAATCAAGGAGGAAAAGAATTATGAAAAAATTATTGAATATTTTATTAGTATTCTCTATGGTTTTAAGTCTTTTCGTAATAACAAGTGAAAAAGTGTATGCCGCTGAATCACTTTCATTTGTTAATGACTATGAAAAAGTTGGACAAGAAATCAAAGTGGATACAAGTGCTTTAACGGGAGATTTAAAGTACACTTGGTATGTAGATGGTAAGGCTGTATCAGATGCAGCAACTTATATTCCAACTGCAGAAGATGAAAACAAATTTATTGAAGTCGTTGTAAGTGCTGGAGATGTAAATTATAGTGCAAAAACTTTCTTAAGTAATTTGCCTGTTGTTTATATTGATATTGAAAATGGTGCAACAGTCACTTCAAAAGATTACTATTTAAATAGTGAATTTGTATTACAAGGAAATGATCAATATAATAAAGAAACAACTAAACTTTATTCAGGTGCTGCTGAAATTAAAGGTCGTGGAAATTCTACATGGGGATTACCTAAAAAACCTTATAGAATTAAATTGGATAAAGGAACAGATTTCTTTGGTTATGGAAAAAGTAAACATTGGGTTTTACTTGCAAACTATTATGATACAACATTCTTAAGAAATAAAATTGGTTATGATTTAGCAGGGGATATGGGTATTCCATATATGCAATCGGTACTAGTTGATTTAGTTATGAATGGTCAATATGTAGGAAACTATCAATTATGTGAACATGTTAGAATTGATGATGAACGTATTGAAGTAACAGATTGGGAAGGTATTGGTGAAGATGCAGCGAGTGCTATTGTTGAAGCAAATAATTTAGGTGATGATGCTTTAGATGAATTAGAAGCAACAATGGCAGAAAACTTCTCATGGATTGATAGTGATTCTATTAAATATAATGGTGTTACATATAAAGTATCTGATTATATTGAATATCCTGATGTATCAGGTGGATATTTATTAGAAATGGATACAAACTATGATGAAGTTTCTAAATTTAGGACAAATGATTATGTCCCTATTATGTTTAAAGGTCCTGAATTTGCAAATACGAGCAAATCAATGATGAATTATGTTAAAGACTATATCAATGCATTTGAAGAATCAGTAAAATCTTCAAATTATACAGCTGTACATGAAGGTGAAACAAAACATTACAGTGAATTATTTGATATGCAATCATTAGTTGATAACTGGTTAGTTCAAGAGTTATTCTTTAATGAAGACTTCATGAAGAAAAGTACATATATGTATAAAAATCATGATGAATTATTTAAAATGGGTCCTGTATGGGACTTAGACTGGGCTTCTGGTGCTGATCAGTCAGCCGCAAAAGCTTATGATAAATGGCAGACAACATATTTCAATGCAGACTGTCAAGGAGATCAATGGTATAAATATATGGCTAAGGATCCATATTTTATTAAATTAGCACAAGATCGTTATTTAGAAATTAGAGAGTCATTTATTGAAGAAATGATGGCTGATATTGAAAGTTATTCTAAAGAGATTGCTAAATCTGCACAAGCATCTTTAGATATCTGGAGAAAAGGTAAAAATTATGAATCTGAAATGACTAAATTTAAAAATTGGATGAATAATAGATTAGATTTCTTAGATGCTAAAATTGCTGATTTTGATACATTCTTAGATGAATTTGATGAATCATCTTCATTAATTGAAGTATCAGGATTATTAAGTGAAAATGAAACTACTTATCATTATGCAGCTGAAAAAGGAACACAATTAACATTAACTTCTAAAGGTTCTGGATCTAAAGCTGAAGTTTGGGTAAATAATCAAAAAGTTGATGAAATTGAAGTTGAAGATGGTAAAGTAAGTTATAACTTAAATGTAGAAGAAGATTCAGTTGTACAATTCTATTTCTATAATGAAGCAGAATTAGTATCTAAAGCTTATACTTCTATTTCTACAAAAACTGTTTCTAGAGTTTTAACAGGAATTGAAATTACTCAAAATCCTATTAAAACAGTTTATAAAGTGGGAGAAGAATTAGATGTTACAGGTTTAACTGTAAAAGCAACTTATGATGATGGTACTTATAAATATATTACTGATTATTCATTAAGTGGTTATGATTCTTCTAAAGAAGGAACAAAAACAATTAGTGTTAACTATGGTGATTTTGATGCAACATTTGAAGTTGAAGTCATTATTCCTCAAGCTGAAATTTATTTAGAAACAACAGAAGTTGAATTAAATGTAGGAGAAACATATGAAATTATCCCTACATTAGTAGGTGCTCAATTATCTGATTTAAGATGGGAAAGTGAAGATAATAAAGTTGCTGAAGTTTATGCTGGTAAAGTTGTTGCAGTAGGTGCTGGTGAAACAATGGTTCATGCTTATTTACCAGATGGACAATATGTATCATGTAAGGTTAAAGTTGTTAAATCTGCGTCTGATTTAACTGATGTATTAGATCCTTCTATGATGAATGTAAGTGCTGGAAATGAAGATCATAGAGATCCAGCGACAAATGTATTAGATGGAATTGAAAAAACTGTATGGCATACAGATTGGAATCCAACAGATTCTGATCGTAGTGATCATTATTTAACATTTGTATTAGATGAACCTGCTCAAATTACAGGTATTAAAATATTAAATAGAGATGATAGTCGTAATGGTGTGATTCAAGTATTTGATTTATATGTTAAAGAAACAAGTACAAGTGAATGGGTTAAAGTTCTTGAAAATGCTGAATTAGGAAAAGAAAAAGAGTGGCATTTAGTTGAATTTGACAAAGTTGTTGCTTCAGAAATTAAATTACAAGTAATTGAAGCTGATTCTGATACTAACAGAACATTCTCTTCTGCAGCTGAAATCAGATTTGTAGGAGCATTTATGAGTGCAGTGAATAAAACTTCATTAACTGTTGCTTATGAAGCATATGCTAATGTGAATAAAGACGAATATGTACAAGATGAAGCATATACTGCATTTAACAATGCATTAACATATGCTAAAGAAGTATTAGATAATTTATTTGCAACTCAAGAAGATGTTGATGGTGCACTTGTTGTATTAAATCAGGCATATAATGCATTAAATAAACGAATCTTTATTGAAGGTATTGAATTAGATCAAAATGAATTAGTTTTACAAAAAGCTGATATTATTGAATTAAAAGTAAAATATAATCCAGAAGATACAACAGAAACAACAAAATTAGCTTGGACTTCAAGTGATGAAAGTGTTGTGAAAGTATTTGAGGGAACTGTTGTTGCAGTAGGTTATGGAGAAGCTGTAATTACAGTGACTACTGAAGAAGGATTAAGTGCAACATGTAATGTTGTGGTAGAAAAACCAGTGGATCCAGAACCACCTGTAAGAGTTAAAAACGGTTGGGAAAAAGTAGATGAAAAATGGTACTTCTATGTTGAAGACGTTGCTCAAACTGGATGGGTTAAAGATGGTGCTAAATGGTACTTCATGGACGAGTCAGGTGTAATGCAGACTGGATGGATCAAAGACAACAATAAATGGTACTATTTAAATAGTCATATGATGACTGGTTGGCAACAAATTGACGGATTATGGTATTACTTAAATGCTCATATGATTACTGGATGGTTAAATGACGGTGGTCAATGGTACTTCTTAGACTCAGCTATGAAAACTGGATGGGTAGAAGATAATGGTAAATGGTATTACTTAGATTCAGCAATGAAAACTGGCTGGCAATTCATTGATGGAAAATGGTGGTACTTAAATAGCCATATGATGACAGGTTGGCAACAAATTAACGGTACATGGTATTATTTAAATAATTCTATGGTAACTGGATGGTTAAAAATCAACAATATCTGGTACTATTTCAATGAAAAAGGTGCAATGGTAACTGGTACACAAGTTATTGATGGTGAAACATATCAATTTAATTCTAATGGAGCTTGGTTAGGATAGAATAGAATTTATAAAGCAAGGGATAATACCCTTGCTTTTTGTTTGGCAGAACTTGGAAATCTCTTGAGAATAAAGAATGTATTTGATAAAATGGTTTGATGAAAGGGAGGAATATATTATGTTGAAAAAATGGCTTTTAAGCATTATGTGTTTGTCTTTTGTTTTTGCAAATATAAGTGTTGTCAGTGCAAAAGAAGATACATATGATATTTATCCTATTGTTAGGGATATTGCTTATGATAAGAGCGAAAATTTTGTTTTAAAAGATGCGAATGTTGTTTTTGAAAATGGAGTAGATGAAGCAACACGTAACTATTTAAAAGAAGTATTAGAACAATTTAACGTAAGTTATAGTGTTTCTGATACAAAAAAATCAGGAGTTAATATTTTAGTAGGAATTAATGGGTCTAATGGAATTGCTGATACATTAGAAAATACTATGACTATTAAAACAGAAAATCTTTATGATTATTACGATGCTTATGTATTAGATGTGAAAGATAATACAGTAACTATTGTAGGAAAAGACAGTGATGGGGCTTTTTATGGTGTATCAACATTAAAGATGATGTTATCATCTGTTAATGCGAATGCATTATTAGGAGCACATATTGAAGATTATTCTACATTAGAATATCGTGGATTTATTGAAGGTTTTTATGGTGGATGGGATTATCCTACGCGTAAAGATCTTATGAGATTTGCTAAAGATGTAAAAATGAATGCATATATTTATGCATCTAAAACAGATGCTTATCATACATCTAAGTGGAATGTTTTATATCCAGAATCAGATATTAAAGAAATTGCTGAATTAGTAAAAGTTGGACAAGAAACAAAATGTTATTATGCATGGTCTGTTCATATTTCTGGATTCTTTAGTGGTTTAAATACATCAGATACTACTGCTTATGAAACAAGATATAATCAGCTTATTGCTAAATTTGATCAGTTATATAATGTCGGAGTTAGAAAGTTTGATATCTTAAATGATGACTTTGGTGCTGGAACAAATGAAGATGTTGTTAAATTATTAAACAGATTAACAAAAGAATATATTGAACCTAAAGGATGTGAACCAATTGTTTATTGTCCTCAAGGTTATAATACATCATGGTCAGGTAATGGTAGTGAATTAGTTGCCTTACAACAATTAGATGAATCTATTATTCTTTATTGGACTGGTGCTGATGTAAATGCACCAATTGAACAAGGTTCAATTGATTATGCAACAAGCAAATCAAAACATGATGTATGTTTCTGGATTAATTATCCAGTTAATGAACATGGTCCTTCAGGTGTTTATTTAGGTGATATTACACACTATGCAAGAGATAATGTAAAATTAAGAGCTGCTGTATCAAATCCATGTCGTTTTGGTCAAGCAAATAAAGTTGGTTTATATCAGTTAGCTGCATTATTCTGGAATAACTCAAACTATAGTGAGTATGCAGATGAAATCTATACAAATGCATTCAATTATTTAGAAAAAGAAGTTATTCATGAATATAGAACAATTGCATACAATACATCAAACTGTCCAGGGTCTTCACGTGTAGGACAAGGATTCCCTGAATCAGAATATATTAAAGAGTATTTAGAAGATGTTTTAAATAAAGTAAATGAAGGAACTTTAATTGCAGATGATGCAAATACAGAAGTGTTATTAGCTGAATTTGAAAATATTTTAACTTCAATTGAAACATTTAAAGTTAAATGTGCAAATACACAATTAGTTAATGAATTAACACCTTGGTTAAATTCATTAAAACAAATTACTACATCTGCTTATAGTGCATTAAAAGCAGTTATTGCATTAGAAGATAATGATTTATCTAAAGCGTGGGAACAATTCTCAATTGCTTCTATCGCATTAGATGCATATGATGATTATCCAACATATAGTGGAAGTGATAGAAAAGCATTAGCAGGAAGCAAAAGAATTCAACCATTTGCTTTTGCATTAGTTAAATCAATTAAAAACACTTTAACACCAATTTTTGATTCATCTTATACTGATTTTACACCTACATTATATGCAGTATTGGGTGGAAATAAAAAAGCTCATGATAATAATGCAGATAAATTATTTGATAATAATTTATCTACATCTATTCAATGGAATACAGTACAACAAGCAAATGATTACTATGGTGTTGATTTAGGAAGAGTTATGAAAGTAACTGATATTGAAATTGTTCAAGGAAATACAGACACTGATCATGATATCTTCCATAAAGCTATCTTAGAATATTCTAAAGATGGAAAAACATTTAGTCCTATTGGAACTCAATATAATGATGCACGTCATATTGAAGTTGATGGATTAGATATTGAAGCAAGATATGTAAGATTTAGATTAGTAGAGACAGGAACATCATCTAAACCAGATTACTGGACACATGTTCGTGAATTTACTGTAAATAAAAAAGTTCCTACAGGAACAAAAGTTTACACAAATGTTGATAAATATAAAGAAACACCTATAACTATTTCTTCTAAAGAATATAGTTTATCAGGTTTAAAAGAAGTGACATTAAAACCAAATGAGTATATTGGTATTCAATTTATTAATTTATCAAAAGCAATTTCTTTTGTAAATAATGTAACTTCAGGTAAAGTTACTTTTGAAGCATCAGTAAATGGTTCAAAATGGGAAGAAATGACTGATTTAAATGCTGATAAAACAGTTAAATATATTAGATTAGTCAATAAAACAAATGAAACACAAACATTTGATTTAAAGAAAGTAGGAGCAGAAATTTCTTCATATAAACCAAATCCTACATTCTTAGAAACAAATTTAACAAATGGAATTAAAGAAGGAAAATGGGAAAATGCATTTGATAATGATGATTCTACATTTGTATGGACAAATGAAGGTCAAAGTATCAATGACTTTATTACATTTGATTTAGGTCATACAATTTCATTATATGATTTAGAAATCTTAACTGCAGATGGAAACCCACGTTTCTATAATGCACAAATTCAGATTTCTACAGACAATGCAACATGGAGCACAATTGCAGAAGTTAAAAATGATAACTCTATCTTTGAAGTTCCTTATCGTTATGTGAGAGCAAATGCAAATGGTGCAGATGCAAGATATTTAAGAATCTTTATTACAGGAAATACAGGATATTATTTAAAAATTCATGAAATTAAATTAAATAAATCTATTGATGATCATTCAACAGATATGGTTTATGCAACATTTAAAGAAGATATGAATAATGTGGTAGATGGAAACTTATCAACATTAGTATCTGCTCAAGTTAATAATAATGATTATTTAGAATATACATTTACTAAAGGAACAAAATTAAATTCTATTTCATTATTACAAGATCCATTAAATATTTCTAATGCTAAAGTAGAATTATATGGCGATAATGGATATGAAAAAGTAGGAACTTTAAGTGAAAGTGCTACTCAATTTAATTTAGATTCTTCTAAAGATTATACAAAATTAAGAGTATCATTTGATAAATCACAAGTATTTAATTTATATGAAATCTATGTAGATTTTGATACATCATCAAATGATGATTTAGGAATATATGTAGATCCAATTTATAAAAATAATGTTACAGTAAAAGAAAATATTATTTTAAATAAAGAAGTGAGTGTATCAGGAACATCTAATGGAAATAAAACTTCTATTAATGATGGAGATACATCAACAAAATGGGATAGTGATTATATCAAAGGAACAAATGCAAAAGAAAATGCATGGATTATTGTAGACTTAGGTGAAAAAACACATATTTATAATCATATGATTATGAATTATTTCAATAAAGTATATCCAACTGCTACAAAAATTGAAATGTCTAATGATTTAAATACTTGGTATACTTTAAAAGAATTAACAAGTCAGCATGATGGACCTACACATCCAATTGTTGATACAACTTTAGATCAATATTATACAAGTAGATATATTCGTATTGTATTTGAAGAATTAAATAATGCTGCAGCTGGAAATGGTGTAGGATTAAATGAATGGATTGTAAATGGATATGAATTAGAAGATGTTTATATTGAAAGTATAGAAATTTTATATACAACTATTGATGCAACAAATTCAATGATTAAACCAAATTTACCTCAATATGTTGATGTAAGATTAGGTAATGATGATTTAATAATGAATGTTAAAGTTCCAGTTGTATTTGAAGAAACATTGATTGATGCAAGTATTCCAGGAATTTATGATATCGAAGGTGAATTACAATTACCATTTGAAACAAATGAAAAAGTTTATTATACAGTAGAAGTTGTTGGAGATGAATTATTACAAGGTTGGCAAAAAGTTGACGGTAAATGGTACTTCTACGTTGATAATGTTGCTCAAACAGGATGGGTTAAAGATGCAGATAAATGGTACTTTATGGACGAATCTGGTGCAATGCAGACTGGTTGGGTAAAAGATAACAACAAATGGTATTACTTAAATACTCATATGATGACTGGTTGGCAAAAAATAGATGGTCAATGGTATTACTTAAATAGCCATATGATTACTGGATGGTTAAACGATGGTGGTAAATGGTATTACTTAGACTCAGCTATGAAAACTGGATGGCAAAAAATTGATGGTAAATGGTACTTCTTAGACTCTTACATGAAGACTGGATGGATTCAAGACGGAGGAAAATGGTACTACATGAATAGCCATATGATGAGTGGTTGGCAACAAGTAAACGGTACATGGTATTATTTAAATAATGCAATGGTTACTGGATGGTT
>JAZLDV010000058.1:0-11846 GCA_045614925.1 Coprobacillaceae bacterium
ACATATCAATTAGAAGCAGATATCTATCCTAATGATGCATACAACAAACAAGTTGAATGGACATCATCTGATGAAAAAATTGCTAAAGTTGATAGTACTGGTAAAGTAACAGCATTGTCAAAAGGTCAAGCAACTATTAAAGTAACTGCATTAGATGGTAGTGGTGCAAGTAGAACGTGCAATGTAACTGTTAACAATAATCTTATTAATGTAAACAGTGTTGATGAATTTGAAAGTAAACATAATTACGATGACAATAATCAAGATATTTATGTTTATAGATTACCAAATGCATCAGGTTTAAATGTAACATTTGATACAAGAACGAATGTAGAAGATGGATTTGATTATATAAAAATTTATGATATGAATAATGACTTAATTGGCACTTATACAGGAACACAATTATCAGGTAAAACTATAAAAATTACAGGAGATACAGTTAAAGTACAGCTAGTTAGTGATAACGCTGGAAATGATTGGGGATTTAAGGTTACAAAAATAACAGCTGATGCGTTAAATCTAGATGGTTGGCAAAAAGAAAATAATAAATGGTATTACTATGAAAATGGAGTAGCACAAACAGGATGGGTTAAAGCAGATGGTTTATGGTACTTTATGGATAATAGCGGTGTTATGTTAACAGGATGGGTTAAAGATAGTGGAAAATGGTATTATCTAAATTCATCAATGCAGACTGGTTGGCAAAAAATTAACGGTACATGGTATTACTTAAATACTCATATGTTAACTGGATGGCAAAAAATCAATAATATCTGGTATTATTTTGCTGGAAATGGTGCTATGACAACAGGTTGGCAACAAATTAATGGAACATGGTATTATATGGGAACTAATGGAGCTATGACAACTGGATGGCAAAATGTTGGTGGAAAATGGTATCTAATGAGCAGTGGTGGAGCAATGCTTACTGGATGGCAAAAAGTAGGAAATACATGGTACTACTTAAATAATACTATGGTAACAGGATGGTTAAAAATCAATAATACTTGGTACTATTTCAACTCTAAAGGAGCAATGGTGACAGGTACACAAAAAATTGATGGAAAAACATATAAATTCAATTCTAACGGAGCTTGGTTAGGATAATAGGTAAACCTCTTTTACTTAAATTAACTTTAGGTAAAGAGGTTTTTTGTTTGATATTTTTACTTAATTTTTTTAAAAAATTATGAATGTATTTTTGAATGAAGATAGTGTGTTAAAAACACTCTTTTGAAACTGTAATGGTTTGACAATTAATAACAAATGTAATAAAATTTTAATGACTTAAAATGTAACCGTTTTAAAGTTAAGAAAAAAAGAAAGGAGAAAAACTAAAAATGGGTAAAAACAATTTTAAACGATTGACTGCTGCTATGCTTGCTGCAATGATGACTGTAACAAGTTTTGGTGACTTATCAATTTTTGCTTACGAGTTAAGAGCAAAAGCTAGCACGCAAATTGAATCAGACAAAGAAGTTGTGTATGTTAACTCATACGATGGTGCTAACCGTGAAGAAAATTTCGATTCTAACTGGAAATTCTTTATGGGTTCTGCTGATGGTGCTGAAGCAACTAATTTTGATGATTCAAGATGGAGTAACATTTCACTTCCTCATGATTACAGTATTGAACAAAAATACACTACATCTGGTGAAGCTGAAAGTGCGTACTTATTAGGAGGAACTGGATGGTATAGAAAACATTTCATCGTACCTGCTAGTGTTGAGGGAAAACAAGTACGTGTAGATTTTGGTGGCGTTTATATGAATGCTACAATCTGGGTAAATGGTGTTAAATTAGGAACACATCCATATGGATATACACCATTCTCATTTGATATTAGTGAACATTTAAATTACGGTGGAAACAACGTAATTACAGTTAAAGTAGATCATCAGACACCATCAAGTAGATGGTATTCAGGAAGTGGGATTTACAGAAGTGTAGATCTTGTTATTACTGATAAAGTTGCTGTTGATTTATTTGGAACTCAAGTAACTGCTCCAAACTTAGCTACAGAAAAAGGTGGAAAAGTTACAGTTAATGTTAATACAACTATTAAAAATACAGGAGCAGCTGCTGATGTTGTGTTAACTCATACTATTTATGAACAAGGTACTAAAAACTCAATTGGTACTGTAACAACTCCTGCTACTAATGTTTCAGGAACTAAAACAATTGCTGCTACATTACAAGCTAACAACCCTAAATTATGGGGAGTAGAAACACCTAACTTATATGATGTTGTAACTGAAGTAAAAGTTGGTGGAAAAGTTGTAGATACTTATACAACTGAATATGGTTTCCGTTATATGTCAATGGATACTAATACTGGTTTCTATTTAAACGGAGAAAAATTAAAATTAAAAGGTGTTTGTATGCACCACGATCAAGGATCTTTAGGTGCTGAAGCACATTATGCTGCTATCGAAAGACAAGTAGAAATCTTATTAGAAATGGGATGTAACTCTATTCGTGTTACTCACAACCCTGCTTCTAATGAATTAATTGAAATTGCCAACAAAAAAGGTATGTTAATCATTGATGAGTTCTTCGATGGTTGGATGTATGCTAAAAATGGTAACTACAATGATTATGCAAAATGGTTCAAAAAACCAATCGAAGATGGTAATACTATCTTAGGTGCTACAAGTGGAATGACTTGGGCTCAATTTGACTTAAGAGCTGCTGCTAAGAGAGGATTAAATGCTCCTGCTGTTATCATGTGGTCTTTAGGAAATGAAATTCAAGAAGGTGCTGGAGGTAGCGGTTATAACGTTATGTCTAGAGACCTTATTAAATGGACTCAAGAAGTTGATACTTCAAGAATTATCACTATCGGAAGTAATGCTGTTAAAAACGGATCATATGAACACGTTGATATCATGGATCAGTTAACTGCAGTAGGTGGTGCAGCTGGTACTAACTATTCTGGTGGAAGCAGCTATGACTCAATGCATAGTTCACATCCAGATTGGTTTATCTATGGTTCTGAAACTGCATCTTCAATCAACAGCCGTGGTGAATATGGACAAATCGCAGATAAAGAATTAACATCATATGATGAATCAAAAGTAGGTTGGGGTGCTTTAGCATCTGAAGCTTGGTATGATGTTATTACAAGAGACTTCGTTGCTGGTGAATATGTATGGACAGGTTTCGATTACATGGGTGAACCAACAACATGGAATGGTACTGGACCTGGTGCTGTAGGTTCTTGGCCATCACCAAAAAACTCATATTTCGGTATTATTGATACTGCAGGATTCCCTAAAGATTCATATTATTTATATCAATCTCAATGGAATGAAAATGTAAATACATTACATGTATTACCTGCATGGGAAGCAAATACAGTAAGAAAAGTAAGTGGAAAAGTTCCTGTAGTTGTATATTCTGATGCTGCTTCTGTAGAATTATTCTTTACAGATGTAAACGGAAATAGAACTTCTTTAGGTAAGAAAACATTTACTGAAAAAACAACTCCAGCTGGATATAAATATCAAATCTATGAAGGATCTGATAAAAACTATACAGCTCATAAAAACTTATATTTAACATGGAATGTAACTTATGCTGATGGTACTATTGAAGCTGTAGCATATGACAAAGCAGGAAATGTAATTGCAAATACTGAAGGTACTAGTGTATTAAAAACATTTGGTGCTGCTTCACAATTATCAGCTAAAGCTTATAAAGATACAGTAAAAGCTGATGGAAGAGATTTAGTTTACGTAGAAGTAGACGTACAAGATAAAGATGGAAACTTTGTAGCTAACGCTGCTAATAAAGTAACATTTAAAGTAGAAAACGGAACATTAGTTGGTGTTGATAATGGTCAACAAGCTGATCATCAATCATTCCAAGATGATAACCGTAAAGCTTATAACGGTAAAGTATTAGCTATCGTTCAAACAACTAAAAATGCAGGTGATGTAAAAGTTACTGCAACTTCAGAAGGATTAAAATCTTCAACAGTAGTTGTTAAAGCTGAAGAAACTGAATCTACAGGTGCTAAAACAATTGTTGGATTCAACATGTCTAAAAACTATTATGTAAAATTAGGTAGTCAAATTGAATTACCTACAACTGTAGAAGCTGTTTACAGTGATGGTACTAAAGAAGTAAAATCTGTAGTTTGGTCTAAAGTTAATGAAGATCAATTAAATACAGTAGGAAGCTTCGCAGTAAGCGGATTAGTTGACGGATTACATACAGTAAGCGTTAACGTAACAGTAATCAGTGAAGTTGCTGGATTATTAAGCTATTCAACAACTACACCTAGAGGAACTGCTCCTGCTTTACCAGAAACTAGACCAGTTGTATTAGCTGATGGTAAAGTATTAGATGCATCATTCCCTGTAACTTGGGAAAAAGTAGATGCATCAGAATATCAAGATAATGATTGGGTACAATTCGAAGGTACTGCTGTTGTATTTGGACAACAATATGTTGTTGATTGTACAGTACGTGTACAAGATCCTGAAATTACTTTAGGTGACAGTGTAACTAAAGATGCATACTTAACTCAAGATATTCCTGCTGATAAACAATCAGATACATTAGATGCAATTAAAGATGGAAGCACTATTATTGGAAGCAATAATGATGGTGGTGCTAACGAAACTGCATGGACAAACTTTGATAATTCACAAGCTGGTGATGATACAGCTGAAATTACATTCAGATATGATACTCAACAACGTATCGGACAAATTATCGTTCACTTCTTCAAAGATGGATATTCAGCAAGATATCCAGAAGCTGGAACTACAAAATGGTATGTTTCTGAAACTGGAGAAGATGGAACATGGAAAGAAATTAGTGCTAAAGAAGTAATTGGAACAGAAAAAGATAATGTTAAACCATATACTTATGAAATTCCAACTACAACTGCTACTTACTTAAAATTAGTCGTTAAAAATAATTCAGAAAAATTACAAGGTAGAAATACTTGTACAGGTATTACTGAAGTAGAATTATTAGATGCTAAAACTGGTAACTTAGTTTATAATTCAACTGCTGAATTAGAAAACTTAACTGTTAATGGAAATAAAGTAAGTGCTTCTCAATTAGCTGGTGGAAAAATCTATACTAGCGAAGTATTTAAATCATTTACACCTGAACCAAAAGATAACGCATCTGTAACAGTCTTAGATCTTTATGAAGGTGTAACTTATATTATTGTTGAATCAGAAGATCATTCAACAAGAAAAACTTATTCTATTCATTGGGAAACTGAAGCTCCAATTACTCCTGATAGTAGTTTAAGAGATTATGACATTAACAAAATGACATTAACTACTGGAAGTGAACAACCACAATCAGGAAATGAAGGTCCAATTTCATTTGCAAAAGATAACAATGAAGGCACTTGGTACCATTCAAAATGGACTCCAACTACTATTAATGACTTATGGATTCAATTCACATTAGATGAAAAAACACCAATTACAGCAATCCGTTACTTACCAAGAACTGGTGCTGGAAATGGTACATTAACAGCTTATAAGATCTTAACAAGTGAAAATGGAACAACATGGACAGAAGTTACTTCTGGTGAAATCGCTAGATCTTATGAATGGAAATTATTAGAATTTGGTAAAACAATTGAAACTAAATATGTAAGATTACAAGCAGTTCATACTTATGCTGACTCTGGAAATGACAGATTCTTCTCTGCTGGAGAAGTTCGTTTAGTAACTGGAAGCACTGGTGGAGCATCTGCTCAAGTTGACAAATCAGAATTACAAGCAATGGTTGCTGATGTAAAAACATTAGTTAAAGAAGAATATTCTGAAGAATCATGGGCTGCATTAGCTAAAGCATTAGAAGCTGCAGAAGCAGTATTAGCTGATTCTAAAGCAACTCAAACAGCTGTAAATGCTGCTCAAAAAGCATTAGATAAAGCAGTTGCTGGATTAAAAGCTCCAACACCTGTTGAACCAGAACCACCTGTAACAGTTAAAAACGGTTGGGAAAAAGTAGACGGTCAATGGTACTTCTATGTAGATGGTGTTGCACAAACTGGATGGGTTAAAGATGGTGCTAAATGGTACTTCATGGATGAGTCTGGTGTAATGCAAACTGGATGGATCAAAGACAACAATAAATGGTACTATTTAAATAGCCATATGATGACTGGTTGGCAAAAAGTAGACGGTCAATGGTATTACTTAAATAGCCATATGATTACTGGATGGTTAAATGACGGTGGTCAATGGTACTTCTTAGACTCAGCTATGAAAACTGGATGGGTTAAAGATAACGGTAAATGGTATTACTTAGATTCAGCAATGAAAACTGGATGGCAATTCATTGATGGTCAATGGTGGTACTTAAATAGCCATATGATGTGTGGATGGCAACAAATCAACGGTACATGGTATTATTTAAATAATTCTATGGTAACTGGATGGTTAAAAGTTGGAAATATCTGGTACTACTTCACTGAAAAAGGTGCAATGGTAACAGGAACACATACTATTGATGGAAAAGTTCAAAAATTCTCATCAACTGGTGCTTGGTTAGGATAAAATATAAACTTAACGAAAAGCAGGTCGTAATGACCTGCTTTTTTCATTTGCTGAAAAATGTTTAATAATGGATATTGATTTGTTATAATTTGTAAGTGAAAGGAGAGATACATATATGAAAATGAAAAAATTAATGGTTTCTTTATTAGTATGTGTGATGACACTAAGTAACCTTACTGCTGGTGTTTATGCGAATACAAATTTAAATGAGAATATGATTGCTCATTATAATTTTGATGCTGATCTAAAAAACCAAGTGAATCAATCTTCCTATAATGCTGAGATTGTAGGAAGTGTATCAAGAACTGATACAGGAGGTATTGATGGAGGAGCATTATCATTTAATAAACAAGCTAATTCTTATTTAAAAATTGGTTCTGTTTTTAATGCTTCTACTCAAGACTTTACTTTATCTGCATGGGTTAAATATGAAACAGGAAATAGTGATGGAACAAATAAAGTAAGTTTATTCCAGCAAAATGGAGATGGAAGAACTGTACTATATACAAATCCATCTTATAATTATGGAACATATTTAACAGCAAATGATGCGTTATGCAATAAAGCTGTAACTGTAGATGAATGGCATCATGTCGCTATTACATGGAATCATTCTTCTAAAGTGATGGGATTCTATATTAATGGAGAACATGTAAATAATGCTACATTATCAGGAAATCCTGCAAATGCTGTAACTGATTTATTAATTGGTGGGCATAAAAATGGAAATGCTTCTAATGCTATGAAAGGTATGGTTGATGAAGTTAGAATTTATAATGCTGTAGTGAGTGGGGATGTAATTAAAGGTGTATATGAATTAAATGGTCAAAGAACTGATTTAGTTCAATTACAGGCTTTAGTGAATAATGCTTCTTCACTTAGCGGAGGAAGTGTAAGTGCTACTTTAAATTTAAATAGTGCAATTGAAAATGCTCAAGTTGTTTTAAATAAAACGAATCCAACAGCACAAGAAGTCAAAGATGTAGCATTACAGTTACAAAGTGCAATGGATGCTTATTTAGAAAGTGTTGTTATTACAATTAATGTAAATACAAAAGAAGTTGTAAGAGAATTAAGTGAATCTATGTTTGGTATTAATCATAGATATCATAATGATGGATATGGAACTTGGGATAGTGAAAATGATGAAATTAATAAATATTTTGATGACTATGCTCAAGAAGCATCATTTGGGTCTGTAAGATATCCAGGTGGAACTGTATCTAACTTATTTGAATGGAAAAAAACAATTGGTGAAGATAGAAAGATGACTATTAATGGTTCGACTTTCTTTAGTGATGCTGGTGCTGATCCAATTGAACCAAATTTTGGTGTTGATGAAGCTATGACATGGATTATTGATGAATTAGATTCAGAAGCAATTTATGTTTATGGTACAGGAAAAGGAAGCGCTAAAGATGCTGCAGACTTAATTGAATATTTAAATGCTCCTGCTGATGGAAATAAAACAAATCCTAATGGAGGAACAGACTGGGCTGAAATCAGAAAAGAAAATGGTCATGAAGCACCATATAATGTCACTATGTTTGAAATTGGAAATGAAGTTGGACAATGGGGACAAACTTACTGGTTAGATGGTAGAGGAAATAGATCACTTCCAGATGCGTTTATTAATGGTGGAACAATGACTTTCCCTTCTTCAACAAGAGTAGTTGAAGAAGAAGACTGGAGAAGCAGTGCTTCTTATAGTAATGGAAAGCCAAACCAAGTCAAATATACAACTTATGCACCTTTAACTAAGGGAACTGTAAATATTACAGTAGGTTCTACACCTTATACAATTGTTGATTCATTAGAAGGACAAGGACAAAGTAATGTATGTGTTGTTGATTATGAAACAGGTAAAATTACTTTTGGTGATGGTATCAATGGAAATATTCCTGCAAATGGACAACAGATTAAATGTGGTTATTCTACAAACCAAGATGGATTTGTAGCAATTTATAATGCAATGAAAGATACTGCTAAACAAATCGGTATTGATATTAATGTTTTATCAGGTATTGATCATTCACAAGCTGATGCATTTATTAATTTAATGAATAATCAAGGTATGAATAATTTATATGATGGTATGTCTATTCATCCTTATAGTGGATCTTTTGCTGATGCAAATGATGCATTATTCTATGAAAAAGCATTAGCAAGAACATTATCTCAAAATGTTCCTAATGTTGAACATTTATACAACAAAATGAAATATGTAACAGGAGAAGAAAAAATTGTTGGAGTATCTGAATTTGGTATTTTCCGTTATACAAATGCATTTATTAAATCATTAGGACATGCTATTTATATTGCAAATGAAATGATTTATTATGTAGATAGTGGTGCAACATATTTAGATAAACACTGTTTATCTGACTTTGTTAGTGGAGATGGAGCAGGTGCTGATGCATTAGGACCAGTAGGTCAATGTGTTATCCAATCTGTATTACAAGAAGATGGATCATATAAATATGTGTCTACACCATCTGCAAGAATGTTCTCTATCTTTAATAATATGACTGGAACTACGAAAGTAACTCATACAATTGAAGGAAATGGAACATTCTATACAGAAGGACAACATAACGTTCCTCAAATTAATGTTTTAACAACAACTGATGAAAAAGGAAATACATATATTACAGTTGTTAACAATAAACATGAATCAAGTGATGTTGTGATTAACATTGATGATTTAAATTTAAATGGAAAAATAGTAGAAGTATGGCAAATGGGTCATGAAGATGTAAATGCTGAAAACTCATTAGATAATCCTGATTTAGTAGAAGTACAAAGATCTACATATGAAAATAAAGAATCAGCATTATCATATACATTATTACCAACTTCAGTAACTAGCTTTAAAGTTAATAGTTATAATGATGAAGTTGATTATAGTGCATTAGCAGATAAAGTTGAAAAAATTGAACAAGATGACTCTAGTGAATATACAACTCAATCATGGAATGAATTTGTAAAAGTATTAAATACAGCAAAAGCTGTAATCAATAAAGGAACACAAATTGAAGTTAATAATGCATTAATTGAATTAAATAAAGCTTATGCTTTATTAGTAAAAAAATCATTATTAAGTAAAATAGAAATTTTAGATCCTTTATCAATGAGTGTTACTTCACCAAACTATCAGCCAAATAATGATAGTGAAGGAAATCCAGAATTTGTATTAGATGGAAATCCATCAACAATCTGGCATACACAGTGGTCTGATACACCTAGAGATACTCATTATCTAGAATTTGTTTTAGATGAAGTGACTACATTAAATAGTGTAAGAATATTACAAAGAAGTGGAACAAACGGACGTATTAAATCATTTGATTTATATGTTAAAGAAAATGTTTCTGATGAATGGACAAAAGTCATTAATCAAGAAGTATTAGATAGTTCTACAAACTGGCAATCTGTATCATTTGAAGAAACTGCTGCTAAATATATTAAATTACATGTTACTGATGCAGAATCAACTACTACTGCAAAATATGGTGCAGCTGCAGAAGTTAGATTTACAAAACCAACAATTATTGATGAACCAGTTCCACCAGTAGTTGAACCAGCTAAAAACGGTTGGGAAAAAGTTGATGGAAAATGGTATTTCTATGTTGAAGACGTTGCTCAAACTGGATGGGTTAAAGATGCAGGAAAATGGTACTTCATGGACGAATCTGGTGTGATGCAAACTGGTTGGGTAAAAGACAACAACAAATGGTATTACTTAAATACACATATGATGACTGGTTGGCAACAAATTGACGGTAAGTGGTATTACTTAAATAGCCATATGATCACTGGATGGGTTCAAGACGCAGGAAAATGGTATTATTTAAATTCTTCAATGCAAACTGGATGGCAAAAAATTGATGGTAAATGGTACTTCTTAGACTCTGAAATGAAAACAGGATGGATTTTAGACGGAGGTAAATGGTACTACATGAATAGCCATATGATGAGCGGATGGCAACAAGTTAACGGTACATGGTATTATTTAAATAATGCAATGGTTACTGGTTGGTTAAAAATCAACAATACTTGGTACTATTTCAACTCTAAAGGTGCAATGGTAACAGGTACTGTAACTATTGATGGAAAAGTACAAAAATTTAATTCTAACGGAGCTTGGTTAGGATAATTTATAAAGTTAATTAAGAAGCAAAATGATAACTTTGCTTCTTTTTCTATTATTTTCAAATATTGTTTATATCATTGAAATTTAGATGGATTTTGTCAATAAAAATTTTTTTGTGTTATAATAGTAATAGGAGGTAGGATAAATTATGAAAATATTAAAGGTTCTTATTGCTATTTTGATTGGTTTCTTTTTAGGGGATTACATAACAGTTCTAGGAAATGATACTGATTCAAATAATAATGACATTAGTGAAATAGGGGAAAATGTTGCAGGTGATGAATCAGATGATTTTATCGAAACAGATTATAGACATAGTCCTGCTAAGGTTGTAGATTTATTTAAATCTACAATCAATGATTTAAAAGAGAGAGCTGACGAATATGATGTATGTGTTCTTACTACAGTAGGTGATGAGATTCCAGTGTTCTTATGCACGACTACAGGTAAAAATTTTAGTAAAAATCTAGAAATTTATGCAATTATCAATGATAGTGAAGTTATTCAAATTGCCAATATTAATGACTTTAGTGAAATTAAAGTTGCACAACAGCAATGTGTGTTCAAGGAAGAATATTCAAAAACTATGGTCGAATTTACAAATTTTTTCTATGTTGATGATACTAAGGAAGAACAATATTTTAAACATTTAATTAATTCTCAAGAATATTATTTAAATGGTGATTTGATTACAAAACAACAGTATTATACGAGTATGCCTGATATTGAAAAGTATGAATACAAAACTATAACTTATGAAGATATGTATGATATTCATTCTGTAAATTTTGAATCAATTGCAGATGCAGATTGTTGGATAAATTTATCATTTAATTAAACAACGTAATAATAATTTGATTCAAAAGACAATATTAATAAGTATCTAATGTATATGATATTCATGTTACAAATCGGTAATTAATTGATAAAAATATCGTCTTAATCAGTTGGATAATTGGAGGTGTACTTCATAAATTCTTCGAGTTGAATTATGAATGTATGAAAAACAATAGTTAATTCTTATAATGTTTGGTTAGTCTAATAAAAAGAAGCAGGAAATCCTGCTTCTTTTTTTACATAGATAATAATGTAAATGATTACAAAATATAATGAAATGTTTATCGAAATATGTTAAATTTATTAATGGATAG